>JACNHM010000264.1 GCA_014383605.1 Chloroflexota bacterium | reverse complement strand
GAGGGAAAGGTGAAAAGAACCCCGGTGAGGGGAGTGAAATAGAACCTGAAACCGTGCGTCTACAACCAGTCGAAGGGCTATGCCAGGTCCGTGCCCGCCCCTGTGGGGGAAAGGGCCGCTGGAAGGCCCGACGGCGTGCCTTTTGGAGAATGAGCCGGCGAGTTACTCTCTGTGGCGAGGTTAAGCCAGTGACAGGCGGAGCCGTAGCGAAAGCGAGTCTGAATAGGGCGAATTGGTCGCAGGGAGTAGACACGAAACCGAGTGATCTACCCATGGCCAGGGTGAAGCGAAGGTAATGCTTCGTGGAGGCCCGAACCCGTCACAGTTGCAAATGTGTGGGATGAGCTGTGGGTAGCGGTGAAATGCCAAACGAACTCGGAGATAGCTTGTTCTCCCCGAAATAGCTTTAGGGCTAGCGTCACGCGTTTAGTGTCGGAGGTAGAGCACTGGATCGGCTAGGGGGCTTACCGCTTACCAAACCGAACCAAACTCCGAATGCCGATACTCCAGAGCGTGACAGTCGGACTGCGGAAGATGAGTTTCGTAGTCGAGAGGGAAAGAGCCCAGACCGCCAGCTAAGGTCCCCAAGTCTAGGCTAAGTGGGAAAGGAAGTGGGATTACTCAGACATCCAGGAGGTTGGCTTAGAAGCAGCCATCCTTTAAAGAGTGCGTAACAGCTCACTGGTCTAGTGATCCTGCGCCGAAAATGTAACGGGGCTAAAGCCTAGCACCGAAGCTGCGGGAGGTCGGGGATTGGTAAACTGGGAATTGGTAAACTGGTAAAGTGGGGATTGGTGTCTTGGCAATCAATTCATCAACTACCCACCTACCAACTTACCAATCTACCAACTACCAATCTACCAACCTCGGTAGGGGAGCGTTCTGTCCAGCTGAGAAGGTAGACCGCGAGGACTACTGGAGCGGGCAGAAGTGAGAATGCCGGCATGAGTAGCGTAAAACACGTGAGAACCGTGTTCCCCGTAAGTCTAAGGTTTCCGACGGAAGGTCAATCCGCGTCGGGTTAGTCGGGCCTAAGCCGAGGCCGAAAGGCGTAGGCGATGGACAACAGGTTAATATTCCTGTACCACCGGGCCAGAGCGATGGGGGGACGCAGAAGGGTAGGCCAGCCTGTAATTGGATTCAGGTGCTAAGCCTGTAGGGAGATGACGAGGGTAGGTAAATCCGCCCTCCGATCCCGAGGGGTGATGGCGGAGCGCTACGGCGCCACAAGTGGCTGAGCCCATACTGCCAAGAAAAGCCTCTAAGCGATGAAGGTCAGGTGCCCGTACCGCAAACCGACACTGGTAGACGGGTAGAGTATACCAAGGGGATCGGGAGAACCCTCGTTAAGGAACTAGGCAAAATGGCTCCGTAACTTCGGGAGAAGGAGCGCCACGGTAAGGTGAGGCACATAACGTAGCCGAGCCCGAGGTGGTCACAGAGAAACGGCCCTGCCGACTGTTTAACAAAATCACAGGTCTCTGCAAACTCGTAAGAGGATGTATAGGGGCTGACGCCTGCCCAGTGCCGGAAGGTTAAAGGGAGGGGTTAGCGTAAGCGAAGCTCTGAACTGAAGCCCCGGTGAACGGCGGCCGTAACTATAACGGTCCTAAGGTAGCGAAATTCCTTGTCGGGTAAGTTCCGACCCGCACGAATGGCGTAACGAGTGGGGCACTGTCTCAACGAGGGACCCGGCGAAATTGAAGTAGCGGTGAAGATGCCGTTTACCCGCAGCAGGACAAAAAGACCCCGTGGAGCTTTACTGTAGCTTGGTATTGAGTTAGGGCTTAGCTTGTGTAGGATAGGTGGGAGACTGTGAAGCTAGGGTGCTAGCCTTGGTGGAGTCGTCCTTGAAATACCACCCTGGTTAAGCTTTTGCCCTAACCCGCGACCGTTATCCGGCGTGGGGACAGTGCCTGGTGGGCAGTTTGACTGGGGCGGTCGCCTCCGAAAAGGTAACGGAGGCGCGCAAAGGTCCCCTCAGGCTGAATGGAAACCAGCCGAAGAGTGCAAAGGCATAAGGGGGCTTGACTGCGAGACCAACAAGTCGAGCAGAGACGAAAGTCGGCCTTAGTGATCCCACGGTTCCGAGTGGAAGGGCCGTGGCTTAACGGATAAAAGCTACCCCGGGGATAACAGGCTAGTGAGGCCCAAGAGTTCACATCGACGGCCTCGCTCGGCACCTCGATGTCGGCTCATCGCATCCTGGGGCTGGATAAGGTCCCAAGGGTTGGGCTGTTCGCCCATTAAAGCGGTACGTGAGCTGGGTTCAGACCGTCGTGAGACAGGTCGGTCTCTATCCGCTGTGGGCGTAGGGGATTTGAGAGGAGCTGCCCTTAGTACGAGAGGACCAGGGTGGACAGACCGCTGGTGTGCCAGTTGTCCCGCCAGGGGCATCGCTGGGTAGCCATGTCTGGCAAGGATAACCGCTGAAAGCATCTAAGTGGGAAGCCTACCTCAAGATAAGATCCCCCACCGAGTAAATCGGGTAAGCGCACCGGGAGACTACCGGTTGGATAGGCGGCAAGTGTACGCACAGTAATGTGCTCAGCTAAGCCGTACTAATCGCGCGAGGGCTTAATTCGCATATGCGAGCGATGGCCTGGAAGACCGTATTCTGTTCAGTTTTTAGGGTGCTCACGCCTATAATAAGCTCTGTTGGTGACTTTAGCGGAGGGGACACACCCTGCTCCATCCCGAACCAGGCAGTTAAGCCCTCCAGCGCCGATGGTAGTTGGGGCGCAGGCCCCTGCGAGAGTAGGTCGCCGCCAGCAGAGCTTGTTTTTTTGTACCTCAAAGCCCCTGATCGTGCGTGATCAGGGGCTTTTTTGACGCTCAGAAGCTCAGCCGCTCCATCACAGAGCGAGCACAATCTTGCCAAACTGCTCCCCCCGTTCCAGCGCCGCAAAGGCTGCCTTGCCCTCGCTGAGAGGCAGCACCCGGTCCACCACCGGCTTCAGTTTCCCCGCCCCCAGCAGATCCATCACCTCGCGGAAGTCCTGATGGCTGCCCATGGTGGAGCCGATGATGCTGATCTGCTTGCCAAAGATGAAGCGGATGTCCATCTCGGTCTTAGGGCCGGAAGTGCTGCCAACGATGACGATGCGCCCACCCCGGGCCACGGCGCGCAGGCTCTGGGCCAGCGTCGCTTGGCCCACGTTGTCCACCACCACGTCCACACCACGCCGGTCGGTCATTTTGTAGAGCGTCTTGCTCCAGGCAGGGTCTTCCCGGTAGTCAAGCACCTCGTCAGCTCCGAGTTCGCGGGCTTTCGCCATCTTCTCCTCGCCGCTGGTGAGGGCTTTCACGACTCACCTCAGTTCTGTCTCCAAACGGGCGATCACCAACCGCTGGATCTCGCTGGTGCCCTCGTAGATCTCTGTGACTTTGGCGTCGCGGAAGTAGCGCTCGACCGGTAACTCCTTGCTGTAGCCCATGCCGCCATGGATCTGGATCGCCTGGGTGGTGACCCACATGGCCGTCTCCGAGGCGAAGAGCTTGGCCATGGAGGACTCCAGGGTGTAGCGGCGGCCCGTTTTCTTGAACGCCTCCTTAGCCAGAGCAGCCTGGTAGATGAGCAGCCGGCTGGCCTCGATGCGGCATTTCATGTCCGCCAGTTTCTGCTGGATCATCTGGAAGTGGCCGATGGGCTGGCCGAAGGCCTGCCGCTCGCGGGCATACTGCACGCAGGCTGCGTAGGCTGCCCCGGCAATGCCCAGCGCCTGGGCGGCGATGCCGATACGTCCCGCGTCCAGTACGGCCATGGCGATCTTGAAGCCCTCTCCTTCCTCACCCAACCGGCACGCCACCGGGCACTTGTAGTCCTCGAAGTGGATCTCGCAGGTGGCGGAAGCGCGGATGCCCAGCTTGGGTTCGGTCTTGCCGCGAGAGAAGCCCGGCTCATCAGCATCAGCGATGAAGGCGCTGACACCGCGGTGGCGAGGCCTGGCCTCAGGATCGGTCTGGGCGAAGACAACGATGTACTTCGCCACCGGCCCGCTGGTGATCCACGATTTGGTGCCGTTGATGATGTAGTAGGAGCCGTTGGGGGAGAGCACGGCCGTCAACCGTATGTTGCCGGCGTCGGATCCGGATTGGGGCTCGGTGAGCGCGTAGGCCCCCACGACCTCCCCACTGGCGACCGCCCGCAGGAACTTCTGCTTCTGCTCCTCGCTGCCGTAGTGCAGAATGCCGTAGCAGTAGAGGGAGTTGCAGACAGACATGATCACGGCATGGGAGGCATCTACTTTGGAGATCTCCTCCAAGGCCAGCACGTAGGCTAGCGTATCCATGCCCACACCGCCGTACTGTTCCGGTACCTCGATGCCCATGAAGCCCTGTTCGCCCATTTTCATGATCGTCTCGTAGGGGAACTCGCCCGTCTCGTCGTAGTGGGCGGCGATGGAGGCGATCTCCTGTTGGGCGAAGTCCCGCGCCATATCGCGGATCATGCGCTGTTCGTCGCTGAGCTGCAGGTCCATGACAACCCTCCTTGTATGCGAGATTACGAGAGGCGATTATGTCCAGTATGCGGGTAGCACACTCCCGCGCCAGCTTCACGTGCCATTATAACATACCAACACACTCACGGCAATACGGCATCAGAGGATTATGCCACTCCGGTAAGGCCCTGAGACCAACCTTCCATGAATTGCGCCCTGGCCCAAATGATGGTATACTGCAGCCAGAATGCTTGTCGTTCAGGAGAATGTCTCATGCAACCATCACCGGATAGCGAAAAGGGGCAGAGCTTCCTCGAGTACGCTCTCATGATCGTCCTGATCGCCATCGTCGTCCTGGCCATCCTGCTGATCATGGGCGATGATATCCGTGTATTCGTTATCGGCTTGTGGGAAAAGGTCCTCAACCTGATCTCTGGCCAATAAGTGAAGCAGATTACGTCATCTCCAATGTCCCCCGCCTTGCTCCTTCGTTCACGGAGTACGGAGCTGCGAGACCGCCTGGCGCATTGGACGCGAGGGGCTCTTGACCTGCTCTATCCGCCGCGCTGCGTGGGCTGTGGCCGTCACGGCTCTCTGTTCTGTGCCTTCTGTCTGGCCCGGGTTGAGCTTCTGCGGCCGCCCGTCTGCCAGCGCTGTGGACGTCCCGTCTCCGTTGCGGGCCTCTGTTCATTCTGCCGTCACACCCCTTCCGTCCTGGACGGCATCCGTGCCGCCGCCATCTTCGCCGAACCGCTGCGCTCGGCCATCCACCATTTCAAGTACGAGAACAGACAGGCGTTGGCCGAGCCCCTCACCTCCCTGCTGCAAGAGTGCTGGCAGCGCCAGCCCTTCCCCGCCGACGTTCTGGTACCCGTCCCCCTGCACGAGCGGCGACTGCGGGAGCGAGGGTACAACCAGGCGGCGCTGCTGGCCCGGGAATTGGGCCGCTTGCTCAGCCTGCCTGTCGTCGAAGAGGCCGTGCGGCGAGAACGGGAGACCCGACCACAGGTCGGACTCACAGCCCCTGAGCGCCGCGAGAACGTGGCCGATGCGTTTCACTGCTCGAACGGCGCGATGCGCGGCCGCCGCGTGCTGTTGATTGATGACGTGTGCACCACCGGAGCCACGCTGGAAGCCTGCACAGCCGCCCTGCGGCAGGAAGGCGAAGCGGCGGCCGTGTGGGCGTTGGCCGTGGCACGGCCCTGGGGGCTTGACGACGGATCGTCTGCAGCACACCATCGGCCAGCCCAAGGTTGACATCTGGGCCAAAACAGCTACAATGGACACAGGCAACGAGGCTATCCATCAGTTCAGCATCTGCACAAAACCCTGTTGGAAAGGAGCAACATTTTCATGGAAGTGATCATCACCGGCAAAAATCTGGAGGTCACCGATTGGCTATACGAGCGTGTGGAAAACAAAGTCAGTCGTCTGGACCGCTACCTACCGGGAATCGAAGAAGCGCGCGTCGAACTGTCCGTGGAAAACACCAGGAGCGCCAAACGGCGTCAGCGGGCTCAGGTCACCCTGCGCCGCAAGGGGATCATCCTGCGCACGGAAGAGCGGTCGGCCGACATATTTACTTCAGTGGACGCCGCGTTGGACAAGATGCAGCGCCAGATTGAACGTTACAAGGGCAAACGCTTGGAGCGCAAAGGACCGAGAGAACCGGAACCTATTGAGATGACAGAGGAGGAAGAGCCCCGCATCGTGCGCACCAAACGATTCTCCATGCTCCCCATGACCTCCGGAGAAGCTATTGAACAAATGGAGTTGCTGGGCCACGATTTCTTCGTCTTCTTCAACACCGAAAGCGACGAGATCAACGTCCTGTATCGGCGCAAGGATGGCGACTACGGCCTGCTGCAACCAGAGATGGCCTAGCGTCTCTTCACCACCACCGACCAAAGCTCGGGATGACCAGTGAGTCATCCCGAGCTTTTTGGGGCAATCTGCTGAATACTATCCCGACGGAAGTGAGTTTATCGTGAACGACCTACAGGATTACCGCCGTCTTTTCCCTGTCACCGAGCGCTACGCCTACCTCAACCATGCCTCGACCGGCCCCCTGCCCACGCCAGCCGTGGAGGCCATGACCTCCCACCTCGCCCAGCGGGCCGGACGAGAAGAGTCCGATCACGGGCAGTGGGAGAACCGCGTGGCCGAGGTGCGCGGCCTGGCAGCCCGCTTGATCCACGCCACGCCCGAAGAGATCGCTTTCGTGGGCAGCACCTCGCACGGGCTGAACATCGTGGCTGCGGGTCTCGACTGGCAGGCTGGCGACAACGTCGTCTGCGCCGAAACGGAGTTCCCGGCCAACGTCTACCCCTGGCTCAATCTGCGCCGCAAGGGAGTTGAGGTGCGCTTCGCCCGGGCGCGGGAAGGCCGCATCCCGTTGTCGGCCATCGCCGAGCAGATGGACGACGGCACGCGGCTGGTGGCTCTGAGCTTCGTCGAGTTCTTCACCGGCTATCGCCACGACCTGGCCGCGGTCAGCGAGCTTTGCCAACAGCATGGGGTGCGGCTGTGCGTGGACGGCATCCAGGGCCTGGGTGCGCTGCCGCTGGACGTGAACGAGTGCGGCGTGGATTACCTGGCCGCGCAAGCGCCGAAGTGGCTCCTCGGCCCCGTCGGCATCGGCCTTTTCTACTGCCGCCAGGAGAGGCTGGCAGAGATCGATCTGATCATGGCCGGCTGGCGGGGCGTGGTCGAGCAGAAAGATTACTTCCGCTACGATTCCGAGTGGTTCCCCGACGCCCGCCGCTTCGAGATCGCGCCCAACTACCTGGGCATCACCGGCCTGGGAGCCAGCCTGGAACTGCTGCTGCACGTGGGCATCGAACGCATTGCGGCGCGCATCATGGAGCTGACCGATGTTCTGTTGGCGCGGCTGAAAGCCGAAGGCTACCAGATCATCACGCCGCACGCCCGCCGCGAGGAGCGGTCGGGCATCGTCTCCTTCGTTCCTGGCGATCAAGATCCGGAAGCCCTGGCCGAGCGGCTGAAGGCGGCTGGCATCGTCGTTTCCGCTCGCGGGCCGGGCATTCGCGTCTCACCACACTTCTACAACACCGAGGGGGAGATTGACCAGTTGATGGAGGCACTGAGGCGATGAGGCGATGGGGACTGCGGTGAAGGTATGAGCTTTGACTTCGTTTTTGAGGTCACGGCCAGCGACCCGCACAGCGCGGCGCGCGGCGGTCGGTTCCACACGCCGCACGGGGTCATCCGCACTCCCGTCTTCGCCCCCGTGGGCACGCAGGCCACGGTGAAGACACTCACGCCGCAAGAGCTGGAGACGCTGGGCGCCGACCTCATCCTGGCCAACACCTATCACCTCTACCTGCGGCCCGGTGCGGAGATCATCGCCCGGCTGGGCGGGCTGCACCGCTTCATGGGCTGGCAGCACCCCATCCTCACCGACTCCGGCGGCTTCCAGGTCTTCAGCCTGGCCCACATGCGCCGCCTGGACGACGACGGCGTCACCTTCCGCTCGCACATTGACGGTTCCGAGCAGCGCTTCACACCAGAGCGGGTCATCGAGACGCAGGAGCAGTTGGGCGCGGACATCATCATGTGCCTGGACGAATGCGCCGATCCGCTGGACCGCGACTATCTTGCGCAAGCCCTGAAGCGCACACACCTCTGGGCCGAACGCTGCCGCGCCGCGCAGCGGCGGGACGATCAAGCCCTCTTCGGCATCCTGCAAGGCGGCATCTACCCCGACCTGCGGCGGGAGAGCGCCGGCGTTCTCAGCAAGCTTGACTTCCCCGGCTACGCCATCGGCGGCCTGGCCGTGGGCGAGACGAAGGAGCAGATGTACAGCACGCTGGAGGCCACGACGCCGGAGCTGCCCGCCGACCGTCCCCGCTACCTGATGGGCGTGGGCACGCCGGAGGACATCCTGGAGAGCGTGGCCCGTGGTGTGGACATCTTTGACTGCGTGCTGCCCACGCGGGTGGCCCGCAACGGCGGCCTGCTGACGCACGAGGGCCGCCTGAACATCCGCAACGCGCAGTACGGTGACGATCCTGCGCCCATCGAGACCGACTGCACCTGCTACACCTGCCGCCGCTTCTCCCGCGCCTACCTGCGCCACCTCTTCAAGGCCAGGGAGATCCTGGGGTTGCGGCTGGCCACGCTGCACAACCTGCACTTCATGCTGCGCTTCATGGAGACCGTGCGGGCGGCCATCGCCGCCAGCACGTTCACGCAGTTCAAAGCCGAGTTCCTGGCCGGCTACCAGATGTCCGACCAGGATGCCCGCTTCGCCCGCTACGCGGCACGGCGAGCAGAGCGCGGCGAGCAGTAAATACCGCGACGAGCCAGCACCGAGGGCCAGTGCCAGGCGCGAGGCGCAGCGTCAATCCTCACTCAGCCCCCCGACGACAGGGACCCTTTGCAGCAAATCGGCGCCGTGGGGTGCTTGATCAAGGTCATCGGTCAAGTCCACTCCAGCATCGTGCAGAACCTGGTGACGGCCCATCTGCCACAGGAAGCTGTCAGATACGTCGTACACCTTGCCCTGGCAGGCTATGTAGGCAGGAGCTCCGTCCTGGCCATTGTAGCGGGCAAGTTCCTCTTTCGTGAACTCTCGCATCGCCAAGAACCAGAGGCTACGGGGAGGCCTTGAATTGCACCGGCCTCCCCTTTGCCGATCTGGGCTCACTGCAGGAACTTGGAAACGAAGGGGGAAGTCTCGCCTTCTATTTTGTGTTTCTGTCTTCTGGAATGACTATCTTGCTTTAGATTCAACACTCTTGGGTTCCTTGTAATCTTGCGTAGGCATCACCTCCTCTATTCGGATTTATTGTTAGAGGATAATCTTTTTCCATAAAAGGCCAAAAAAAGAGCACTTTGAGTCAAGCTAGTCTTTCTCCTGACACTGGGGACAGATGCCGAAGAAATCGAGCCGGTGGTTCACGATGCGGTAGCCCGTCCTCTCGGCCACCTCCAGGGGCAGTTCGCTCAACGTGCCGATTTCTGGATCCATGATGTTTCTGCATTTGATGCAAATCAGATGCGGGTGGGGGTAAGGCTTGTTGCCGTCATAGCGGTTGCTGTCGTCGCTGAAACCAAGCTCCAGTACCTCTCCCATCTCCCTGAGCAACGTCACCGTCTTGTAGATGGTGGCCAGGCTGGTCATGGGGAAGTCCACCTTCACCTGCTCGTAGATTTGCTCCACGCTGGGATGTCCTTCGCTCCTGGCCAAGACCTTGAGCACAGCCATCCGTTGCGGAGTGAGACGGTACCCCCGTTCTCTCAATCTGCTGATCAGTTCATCCAACCGAGCCTGAGATGCGGTCACAAAGCTATCTCCTCGTCATGCACGTTTCGCCAGTGGCTTTCTAAAAAAGTATTCAGCAATTATTCTTTACTAATAATCATTTTCTTCTGACAATTATACCCGAATAAATCAAGGTTGTCAAATCGCTGATAGCAGAAGGGTGGAGAAGTGAGGCTGCCTCCACTTCTCCCCGGTGTGCGTATCAGCACGGGCTGTGGTATAATAGCTCTGGGGCGTTCTCAGATCGCGCTCACCACCCTGCTGTTGAATGTGACCATTCAGTGGAACAAGCAACATGTTGCGAGGGAGGAGACCATGCAGATCACACACGTCGAAGTCGTCCCCATTGAGCTAAGCTTGCGCTTGCCTTATCGCACGGCCCACAGCGACGACGTTGACCGCATCGCCGCCGTGTTCGTGCGCATCGAGACGCTGCAAGGCGAGATCGCCTGGGGCTGCGCGGCCTTTGACTTCGCCATCACCGGCGAGACGCTGGCCGATGTCACCACCGCCTGCCGCGCCTGCGCCGACCGCGCCCAGGATCTGAACCCGTTGAACATCGAGCTCGCTCTGGCCGAACTCTCCCCGCTTACCGCAGGCACGCCGTCGGCACTGTGTGCCTTCGACATCGCCTTTCACGACCTGCTGGGCCTGGCCGCCGGGCTGCCCCTGCACCGTCTGCTGGGCGGCTACCGCGACCGCATCCAGACCTCCATCACCCTCGGCCTCGCGCCGGTCAAGGAGACTGTCGAACTGGCCCGCAACCGTGCCCGGCAAGGGTTCCGCATCCTCAAGCTCAAAGGCGGGCTCGACCCCCAAGAAGACGTGCTCCGGGTGCAGGCCGTGCACGACGCCCTGCCCCACCTCACGCTGCGGCTGGACGCCGACCAGGGATACAGCGTGCAGCAGGCACTGGACGTGGCTCGCACTCTGAAGGGCACGCTGGAGATGCTGGAGCAGCCCACGCCTGCGGCTGATCTCCATGCCCTGCGGCAGGTCACGGAGCGCAGCCCTGTGCCCATCCTGGCCGATGAGAGCGTCACGGGGCCACCCTCGGCCTTGCAGATCGCCGCCCACCGCGCTGCCCACGGGCTGAGCATCAAGCTGGTCACCTGCGGCGGGCTGCGCTGCGCCCGCCAGGTGGATGCCATCGCCCGCGCCGCCCGCCTGGCCACCATGGTCGGCTGCGTCAATGAGCCGGCGCTGCTCATCGCTGCCGGCCTGGGCTTCGCCCTGAGCAGCCCCAACGTCCGCTACGGCGATCTCGACGGCCACTTCGATCTGTTGGACGACCCCACGCTGCCTGGTTTCCGCTTTGAGCAAGGCTGGCTGATCGCCAGCGACGTGCCCGGCCTGGGCTGCACCGTCGAGCTGTGACGGCAGCCAGTCACGATTGGTGTGGTTGGGGGCTTGCTTCAGACCGTTCTTGCCATCAGCCGCTGCTGGGTGTATAATGCATCCGCAACGAAGTAACCGCTCCTTGTCATTGGAACGTCCACTCCGTACCCGGCCTGCGGTTTGGGTGTAACACGTCAGCAGGAGGTGTGCACATGGAACGAGCATGGGTTTTGATCAATGCTTCATCAGAGGACGTCGCCAAGGAGTTGGTAGACCACATCTCTGCCATCAGAGGTGTGCGGCTCGTGGACCTGGTGCGGGGTCAATTCTCCCTCCTCGTCGCCGTTCAGATCCGCGACGAGGAAGACCTGGCCCAGGCCATCGAAGCCATTCGCCAACTCGAGGGCGTGGAACAGGTCCAGGTCTGCGACGTCATCGCCAGCCAGCGCGTCATGACAACGAGGGACTCTGACCCTGGCTGGCCGTAGACCTGCCGCCTCCCCCCTGCCCCAAGCCGCCCCCAGGCTGCCATCGGGAACACCATCATGAACTGCCCCAGATGTGACGCCGAAACACGCCCCGGCGATCGTTTCTGCGCGCAATGCGGAAGCAGCCTGACCCTGGCTACACCAGAGGCTAAGGCTCCGCTGCGAGGTTACGTGCCCCACCAGCTCGCCGAGAAGATCCTGGCCGCCAAAGGCCGCGTGGAAGGCGAGCGCCGCCAGGTCACCATCCTCTTCGCCGACGTGAGCGGCTCCACAGCCATGGCCGAGGACATGGACCCCGAAGACGTAGCCGCGGTCATGGACGGGGCCTTGGAGGGTCTCATCGAGCCGGTCTACCGCTACGAGGGCACCCTGGCCCGGCTGATGGGCGACGCCGTCCTGGCCTTCTTCGGCGCGCCGGTCGCACACGAGGACGATGCCGAACGGGCCGTGCGGGCAGCGCTCGACATGCAGGCTGCCGCGGCCGCCTATGCCCGCCAGCTCAAAGAAGAACGCGGTCTAGACTTCGCCGTGCGTGTGGGCATCAACACGGGAACCGTGGTCGCGGGCGAGATCGGCAGCGACCTGCGTGTGGAATACACGGCCATCGGCGATGCCGTCAACCTGGCCCAGCGTGTGGAAAACGCTGCGCAGCCAGGCACCGTCCTGATCAGCGCCGACACCCACCATCTGGTGCAACCCTTGTTTGATGTTCGTCCCCTGGGCCCCATCCAGGTCCGGGGGCGGGGTGAGCCTGTGCGGGTTTACCAGGTGCTGAGACCTCGGTCCGGTCGGGTCAGCGTCCGCGGCCTGGAGGGGCTCGACTCCCCGTTGGTGGGCCGCGACGAGGAACGGGCCGCCCTGCAAGCGTGCCTGGAGCGATTGCTGGCTGGCAAGGGCAGCGTCGTGTTCATCGTGGGGGAAGCGGGGATCGGCAAGTCCCGCCTGGTGGCGGAGGTGCGCCGGCAGGCCGGGGTGGGGGCGCAAGGCCTTGCGTCCCCGCAGTGGTTCGAGGGTCGCTGCCTCTCCTACCGCCAGTCGCTGAGCTACGGCCCTTTCCTGGAGATCGTCCGCGACTGGGCTGGCATCGCCCCAGGGGATACTGAGGCCCAGTCTCTGGCCCGGCTGCGGCAGCGGCTCGATGGGCTGGCGGGCCAGGAGGCCGTTGATCTGTTACCCTACCTGGCCAGCCTGTTGCGGCTTCCCCTGCCAGAGGAACTTGCCGGCCGGGTGCGCCACCTGGACGGTGAGATGCTGCGACGCCGCCTCTACATGGCCCTGCTCGACCTGCTGCAGTTCCTGGCGCGGCAGCGCCCCCTGGTCGTCGTGCTGGAGGATCTGCACTGGGCCGACGACGTCTCCCTTGACCTGCTGTGCCATCTGATCCCGATCGTCGCCGCGGTGCCCTTGCTGCTGTGCCTGATGCACCGCCCCCTGGCCGACGATGCCCATCGCCGCCCCTGGCAGGTGGCTCAGGAACGGGTGCCAGAACGATGCACCCGCATCAGGCTGCGCCGCCTTTCCCCTCAGGACAGTCGCCAACTGGTGAGCAACCTGCTGGATGTGCGCGAGCTGCCGCCGCCTGTGGTGAAGACCATCCTGACCAAAGCCGAGGGCAATCCCTTCTTCGTGGAAGAGATCATTCGCTCGCTGATTGACAACGGCGCGGTGGTGCGCGACGATGGCGGCTGGCGAGCCACGCCGCTGGTCGAGTGCATCACCGTGCCCGACACCTTGCAGGGGGTGATCATGGCTCGTCTTGACCGCTTGCATGACGAGACCCGGCGGCTGCTGCAGAAGGCGGCCGTCATCGGGCGCATCTTCTCGTATCCGGTGCTGGCTTGCGTTCTCCGACGCGCCGCCGCGCCCGAGGTTCACGCTCCGTCAGAAGACCTGTTGCGCGAACACCTTCTGACCCTACAGGCGGCGGGGCTGATCCGTCGGCGGAGCGAGGAGGAGTACATCTTCAAACACGCGCTCACCCAGGAGGTGGCCTATCGCAGCCTGCTGCGCGCGCGGCGGCGGGAGCTGCACGGCCTCGTGGGCGATTGTCTGGAGCAGCACCTGGCGGGCTCCCTGCCGGAGCACTACAGCCTGCTGGCTCAGCACTACAGTCTGAGCGAACGGCGGGAAAAGGCACTGCGCTACCTGCTGTTGGCGGGGGATCAGGCCAGGCGCACCTACGCTAACGAGGAGGCCCAGATCAGCTACTCCAAGGCGCTGGAGTTGCTGGAGGATCAGTCCGATCCCAGGGCAGCCACCGCCTGGATGAGCCTGGGCGAGGTGCACGAGTTACAGGGGCACTACCAGGAGGCGATGGATTGCTACCGTGCGGCCCGGGACCTGTGGCAGAGCCTGGATCAGCCGGCCCTGGCCGCCGACGCCTGCTACCGGTTGGGGCAGGTCCATGCCCGCCTCAATCAATTGGACGAAGCCCGGCAGCACTTCCGCCAGGGACTGGCCTGGGTGGAGCCGGCCGGCGTGGCGCGCAAGCAGATGGCCTGGGGATACCTGGGCCTGGCCGCCGCGGCGCTCCGCCAAAGCCCCACGGATGCCGAGGGCCAGCGTCATCTGGCGCGGGCGATACAGCTCAGCCGCGAGGTAGATGACCACGAGGGGCTCGTGATGAGCTACGGCGTGCTGGCTCACGCCCGTTTTCAGAGCGGCGACCTGGCCGAGGCCACGGAGTTAGCGCAGCGCACCTTGGCCATGGCGCTGCAAGCCAACCGGCTGGAGTGGGCTGCTGGCTGGCATAACAACGCGGCCTACTGGTTGCTCCTGCAGGGCCGACCAGCAGAGGCGATGAACCAGGCGCGGGAAGGGCTGGCGCTGGCCGAAAAGACCGGCCACGTGGTGACGCAGGGTTACCTGTACACCACCCTGGCCGACATTCACCTCTACCAAGGCGACTGGCAGGCTGCCAGGGAGGTGGTGGGCCAGGCCCTGAATCAGGCAGAGCGCACCGGCCGGCGTGATCTGGAGGCTTCGTGCTACACGGACTATGGTGAGGCGGCTGCCGGCGAGGGTGACCTCGATCAGGCGCTGACGTGGTTCCAACGAGCGCTGTCCCTTGCTCAGAGCCATGCGCACACGCTCGTCACCCGCTGCCGTCACTATCTGGCCGAAACGCACCTGCAGCGCGGCGATCTGGGCGCTGCCCAGGAGCACGTCCGGCAGGGATTAGAGCAGGCGCGGGCGCTGCGCCAGCAGCGGCAAATCGGCCGCCTGCTGCGCGACGAGGCCCGCATCCACACCGCTCGGCAGGAGTGGGACGCGGCCTGGCGCGGCTTCGAGGAAAGCCTGAGCATCCTGAAGCAACTGGGGGACGAGGTGGAGACCACACGCACCCTCTGCGCTTTCGGTGCCGCACACGTGATGCGGGGACAGAGCGGCGATCGGGAGGCGGGGCGCTCGCTGATGCGCCAGGCCCTGGACAAGTTCCAGGAGATGGGCGCACAGGCGGACGAGCGCAGTGCGCGTTTGTTGCTGGAGGAACAAGCCTGAGCCGGAGGTGATGGGAATGCAGTGCTTGCAATGCCACACAGATAGTCCCGAAGGGGCCAAGTCCTGCCTGGAGTGCGGGACACAGCGACTACTCGGCAAGAGGTGCGGCATTCGCTATCTGGCCCTCGTGCTGGCTCTGTCATTCACAGCACTTGTCCAACAGACCAGCGTGTGGTACACTGCGCCAGAGACGTGATCGCCAACGGTTGAGGTCACTACTTGGTCGGAAGCAATGGGGACTTTGGATGTAAGCATGTAGGTTGGTGTCGTAGACGAGAGGGGACTGGCGAATGGATCCTTGTCTAGATTTGCGGCGAAGGCTTATCGCGGCTCTTCAAGAGCAGAAGAACCGAACCCTGCGGGAGGCAGATGAGGGGGCCAAACTCCTGCAGGAAGCAACCCGGCAAGCTCCCGCAGGGGCTGCCCAGGAGGCTGCCTATTTCAGATGGCAGCTGTACCGGCGGGAGGTGCTGTTTCCCGCCTACGAGCAGGCGCAGAAGACCGACCGGCAGATCTTGGAGTTGGTGCAGGGCCCCTGTGATGAAGTGCGCAAGAAGGCCCGCGAGCTGGGCATCGCTGACGAGGGTGCATCGAGCGAGGCAGTTGAAGATCACCTGCCATCAGGACACCCGACAGCGCAGGACGTGCCACCGCAGGCCGCGCCCCCTCCAGCGGCTGAAGGTCCTGAGGATATTGGCCTTCCTCTCCGGATGGCGATTGAGCGGGTGGCAAAAGAGGCCAAGGTCCGTGACGCTGAGGCCGGTGCCTGGGGCGCCCCCCCTGAGATAGCCGAGGATCTTTCCCCCGTGGGGGCCGACCGCTCGGAGGCCCCTGACGAAACTCCCGAGGAGTTCCCTGCCCTGCTGCCAGACACGCCCGAGGAGGTGGAACCCGGGGACATCGATCAGGTATCCCGGGATGAGGCAAAGAAGGATCTGCTCGCTGTGGCCATCCCGGAGGAGGGCGACTGGCCTCTCGACAGCCGGTCCGAAACCGCGCTGGAAAGCATTCAACAGGCACCGAAGCACGCCGAACCGCGAGAGCCGATCCCCGCCTCACCGAGACGCCATCTGTCGGTATGGCTTGTCGCGCTCCTGGGGAGTTTGGCTGGTATCGTAGCCGTCAGCGCTATCGTCATCATCCTGCTGAACCGCGGGACAGGTTGGGAGACATCCAGGCTGCCTCCGGCTTCGGAGGCAGCTACCGCCACGCCTGTACGACGGATTTCACCGCCACCGACAGAGACGGATACGCCGATACCTTTGACGGCTGTCGCCGGGGCATCTGGTACTGAGACGCCCACGCCCGTGCCCACACCCACAAGCACGAGTACGCCGTCGCTCACGCCCGTGCCCACCCCCACGAGCACGAGCACACCATCGCTCACGCCTACGCCCACATCCACGAGCACGAGCACGCCGTCGCCTACCCCGATGCCCACACCCACTCCCACAAGGACGAGTACGCCGTCGCCCACACCCACAAGCACGAATACGCCGTCGCCTACGCCCATACCCTCACCCACACGCACGAGCACGCCTTCGCCCATGCCGACGTCCACGACACCGCAGGTCCTCGTGGACGGCACTTACAACGTCCGCGCTGGTCCGGGCACAAACTACGACCGAGTAGGCCAAGTGCAGGCAGGTCAGACTCTGGACATCATGGCCAGGAATCCTGATGGCACATGGTGGCAAGTCTGCTGTGTAGACGGCGAGAGGGTATGGATCAAAGCCTCCCTGGCACCCACAAAAGGCTCAACCGCTGCTGTGCCCGTGGCCGCAGACATTCCACCCACACCGACATCAGCGTCTCCAACGGCTGCACCTGCGGCAACGCCGACCATTGTAGTGGGCGTGCCCGACGTGTTGCCTGGGAGGATCGCCTTCCCCGTGTTCGATCCGGAGCACCGTACCTATGACCTCTACGTGGCCAACCCGGACGGTTCGGGGATGGAACGGGTACTGGACGAGGCCAGCCAACCAGCCCTCAGTCCCGACGGTCAGCGCATCGCCTTTCGCCGCTGGTGGGATGGTGGAAAGGGCATCGAGGTGATGAATACCTATGGCGGCAACCAGCGCCGGTTCACCGACTTCCACGAAGATGCGCTGCCCTTCTGGTCGCCGGATGGCAAAGCCCTTGTCTTCTTCTCGCGTCGGGAATCAGACCGTAAGTCCCGCATCTACCAGGTCAGCATGGTGGACGGGACGGAATCGGAGCTTACTCGTGACCGGGGACCTGTCTACGGCGAGTATCCCACCTGGATGGTGGACGGCTCTATCGTCTACCGCGTCACCTGGCCCGACCCAGGACTCGGGGTGATGAACGCAGACGGCTCGGGTGAGCGCGTGGTCTTGTTGGATGAGTCGGCCACGGCGCCCGCTGCTTCCCCTGACGGTGACTACATTGCCTTTATGTCCATGCGGGACGACAATTGGGAGATCTACCGCATCAACACCGATGGTTCCGGACTCGTGAGGCTGACCGACGATGATGCCAGCGACGGTCTCCCCGCCTGGTCGCCTGATGGCAGCACCATCGCCTTCGTCTCGGACCGAGATGGGGTCTGGGCCATGTGGGCTATGACCGCCAGCGGAGAGCGACACAGGCAGTTGTTCGCGCTGCCTGGCTCCCCCCATGGACTGGTCGCCGACGAGCCGGGTTACTCTTCCACGGGGTGGCTGGAAGAGCGCATATCCTGGGGGCCATGAGTAATCGTTCTTGTCTGCCGCAGAGAAGCAAGCACAGACAAACCTTTCGAGGGAGACTATGGCCAACGTAGACATCGGGTTATTGCGCAACGTGCCCTTTCTGAAAGGGGCCAAACCGAGCGTGCTGGAGGGACTGGCCGAGGTGGCCGTGGAGAAGCACTTCCAGCCCGGGCAGGTCATCCTTCAGGAAGGCTCCACCGGCCGTGAGATGTATCTGATCATCGAAGGGCTGGTAGAGGTGGTGAAGGGTAGCGGCGACGACGAGATGCTGCTTGCCCAGCGCGGCCCCGGCGACCTCTTCGGCGAGATGGCGCTCATCGAGGAGAGGCCACGCTTCGCCACCATTCGCGCCCTGGAACCCACCCGCCTGTTGCAGTTCTCCGAACAGGATCTGAGCTCCGTGTTACTCCGGCAACCCCGATTGTTGTATCAGGTGATGCGGGTGCTCAGTGAACGGCTGCGGGAAGCCGACCTGCACATGATCTCCGACTTGCAGCGCAAGAACGAGGAGCTGGCCCGCGCCTATCGCGAGCTGCAAGCAGCCCAGGCCGCTCTGGTGGAGAAGGAGCGGCTGGAGCGCGAGCTGGAGCTGGCGCGGGACTTGCAGCAGAGCATCCTCCCGCACGACTTCCCGCGCCTGCCGCAGTTCAGCTTTGCGGCGCGCAGCCAGCCAGCCCGCCGGGTGGGCGGCGACTTCTACGACGTCATCCCCCTGGGCAAAGGACGCCTGGGCCTGGTCATGGCGGACGTGTCGGACAAGGGCATGGCTTCTGCCCTGTACATGGCGCTCACCCGCAGCCTGATCCGTGCCGAGGCCAAGCGCCGCTTCTCGCCCCGGCAGGTCCTGTTGAGCGTCCACAGGCTGTTGCTGGAGATGACCCAGGCCGACATGTTCGTCACTGCCTTCTACGGCGTGCTCGACCCGGCGCAGCACAGCCTGCGCTACGTTCGGGCCGGCCACGACCGCCCCTTGCTCTTCAATCCTGCCACCGGCGAATGCCGCTTCCTGATGGCCCAGGGAACCTTGCTGGGCTGTCTGGAGCAGGTAGATTTGGAGGAAGTTGACGTGAGCTTGCAGGCTGGTGATCTGCTGGTTCTCTACAGCGACGGGATCACCGATGCCAACTCACCGGCGGGTGAGTTCTTCGGCGTGGAGCGGCTGAGCGAGACGGTCTGTGGCACCGGTGAGCTGGCCGCTCAGGGCGTGTGCGATCTGATCTTCGAAAGCGTGAAGCGGTTCCAGGCGGGAGCTGTGCAGTACGACGACATGGCGCTGTTGGTCGTGCGGGTGGATGCTGGAGTGTGAGTCGCCTGGTGTGCACCTGGAGCAAGTCTAATTCAGTTGAAATGGGGGTGTCATTCCATGGCACCCCTGTTTTCGTTAGAAGTCCGCCCGGCGATGAATTCGCCAGGCGGCAGAGTAGTGCCCCGTGAACGGGACTGTACATCATCAAGATAAGCACAGGAGGACGGAGTCCTCAACTTGTTGAGGATGCAGCGCAATGCCCCGAACAAGTTACGTAAGAGAGGATTTATCCCTCTAACTGGCAGAGGTGAGC
>JACNHM010000156.1 GCA_014383605.1 Chloroflexota bacterium | reverse complement strand
CTAAGGGGCTGTTAAGAAACAACTTCCCGTTTTGCCCCAGGGAATCCGCCGACAAGGTGTCGGCTCTCTGGGTTTTTCGGATAGGTTCTAAGAGTCGGGCAATGGATGACCAAACGACACCACTCCTGTCAGTACGAAACCTGAAAACCCACTTTCATCTGGACGAGGGAACAGTAAAAGCCGTTGACGGCGTCAGCTTTGACGTGCATCAGGGACAGGTCGTGGGCATTGTTGGTGAAAGTGGCTGCGGCAAGAGCGTTACAGTGGGGTCAATCCTTCGGATCGTTGATAGGCCTGGCCGCATTATCGAGGGAGAGATTCTTTTTCGGCCTCGAAATCAGCGCAGCGTGCCAGGCGTCAGCGAGGTCATTGACTTGGTGAAGCTGGACCCCAGCGGGAAGGAAATGCGCGCCATCCGCGGCGCCGAGATCGCCCTCATCCCCCAGGAGCCGATGGCGGCCTTTAGCCCCGTCCACACGGTTGGGGATCAGCTTATAGAAGCTATCCTGCTTCACCAGCCGGTCAGCAAGCTGGAGGCACGCCAACTCGCCATCAAGATGCTCCGCAAAGTGGGTATCTCCATGCCTGAGCAGCGCATCGAGGCATACTCCTGGGAGCTCAGCGGGGGGCTGCGACAGCGGGCCATCATTGCCATGGCGCTGTCCTGTAATCCGAGACTCCTGATCGCCGACGAGCCAACGACGGCCATTGATGTGACGACTCAGGCCCAGGTTCTGGACCTTCTGCGCGCTCTACAGGAGCAAAACAACACGGCGATCATTTTCATTACCCATGACCTGGGAGTCATCGCCCAGATGGCCGACTACGTGGTAGTGATGTATCTTGGCCGGGTGATGGAGACGGGACCCGTGGACGACATCTTCCACGCACCGAAGCACCCCTACACGCGGGCCCTTCTCCGGTCAATCCCCAGTGTTCAGTCAACGCCTCGTGTAAAGCTGCCGACCATCACCGGGTTCATCCCACATCCCTTCAATCGGCCGCCAGGGTGCCCATTCCATCCGCGTTGTTCGGACTTTATGGCCGATGTTTGTGACCGACGGACTCCAAGTTTGCAACCAGTGGGAGATAGGCAACAGGTAAGCTGTTTCCTCTATTGTGGTGTGGAGGATAACTCTTAGTGGACATGACCTTGCAAACCGATCAGGTGCTGTTGGAGGTTAAGAATCTGCGGAAATACTTCCCTATCCAGAAGGGGTTCTTGAGGCGGACAGTGGGGCACGTCCGTGCGGTTGATGGTGTCAGCTTTTACATCAACGAAGGCGAAACTCTCGGTCTGGTGGGTGAGAGTGGCTGTGGCAAAACGACCACGGCGCGGTGCATCTTGCGGGCCATCACTCCGACCGGCGGACAGATACTTTTCGAGACCCAAGAGGGCAAGGTGGTTGACGTGGCCGCGCTGCCCAAGGGGGAGCTCCGCCCTCTGCGGCGCGAGATGCAGATGATCTTCCAGGACCCTTTCAGCTCGCTCAACCCCCGTATGACGCTGTTCGATATCGTTGGCGAGCCTCTGTTTGTCAACGGGATGAAGAATCGCAGGGAGCGCACAGATCGGGTTGCCGAACTCCTGCGCCTGGTCGGACTCCGTTCCGAGTATATGCGGCGCTTTCCTCACGCCTTTAGTGGGGGCGAGCGGCAGCGCATTGGCATAGCACGGGCTCTGGCCCTGAATCCTCGACTGGTGGTAGCTGATGAGCCGGTCTCGGCATTGGACGTCTCGGTGCAGGCGCAGGTTCTCAACCTGTTGCTGGAACTGCAGGAACGATTCCACCTCACCTATCTCTTTGTGGCTCACAACTTGAGTGTGGTCAAACACATCACCGACCGGGTGGCCGTGATGTACGTCGGCAAATTAGTCGAGACAGCCAAGGCCGGGGCACTTTTTAACACTCCCAGGCATCCCTATACGGCGGCCCTCCTGTCCGCGGTCCCCGTGCCGGACCCGCGGGTGCGCTCGCAGCGCGTTTTGCTGACGGGCGAGGTGGCTGACCCGGCTAATCCCCCCACGGGTTGCTACTTCCACCCACGCTGCTCCTATGCCGCAGACATCTGCCGGACTCAAACGCCTACTTTAGAAGAAGTCTCACCAGGTCACTTTGTAAGCTGTCACCGAGCGCAGGAACTGGAGCTCGCCGGTATTGGCTAGACCAGCAGCAGAAACCAGCAGAATTGGGGCCTTCCCTGTTGCGATCAGGACACGAGCGCCAACGCTGTGCGCGGCGGTGACGGGCCTCGAGATGACGGCGCGACAGGAGATGTTTCCTCTCCTGGTTGGAGTTTGATAGAGGAGAGACGAGATGGTTGGTAACACAGTTGAACAGCCAAAGGGGCGGCTTGCGCTGATCAATGGTCAGGTGATTCTGCCCCAGAGAATTGTGACTGGCAAAGCGGTCGTTGTGGAAGGGGAGAAGATTGTAGGCCTCGCTGGTGTCGACTCTCTGGACGCCGATGCGGAAAAGATTGACGTGGGCGGGCGCTACATCACGCCGGGCCTGATTGATATCCACGTGCACGGTGCCCTCGGTCATACCTTTAACGAACCGGATGTGGAGGCATTCGCGACTATCACAGAGGAGAATGTGAGGCGTGGCGTGACGTCGCTGCTGGCGACGATGGCCACGGCACCCATCCCCGATCTGGTGAAGTGTTTGGAGTTTAGTCGCCAGTGGATGCACGAGCCGCACGAGGGGGCTCAAGTGTTGGGCGTGCATCTGGAAGGCCCTTACTTTAGTATGGCGCAAAAAGGCGCGCTAGATCCGGAAAATATCCGAACCCCAGATGACGGCACGTCCGACATTTTGCTGGAGCACCATGATGTGCTGAGGATCATGAGCTATGCGCCAGAGTTACCGGGCGCGCTGGAACTCACAGCCAGGCTGGCAACGCTGGGTATCGTGCCGGCGGCGGGACACAGTTCTGCTAAGGATGAAGACGTGCTGGCAGCGATGGAAGTCGGTCTGTGTCACATTATCCACATCTGGAGCGGGCAATCCAGCACCGTGCGTGAAGGCCCCTGGCGTAAGCCGGGCCTGTTGGAGGCAGCGCTGGTCTTTGACGGCCTGACCGTGGAAATGATCTCAGATAACAAGCACCTGCCGCCCACTTTGATGAAACTGGCATATACGTGTATTGGGGCCGATCGCTTGTGCATCATTTCTGACGCCACCAGCGGCGCGGGGATGCCGGAGGGTACGCGCTTTCAGATGGGGGGCATGGAATATGAGGTGCATGATGGCGTTGGGATGATGCTGGACCACGCATCGTTTGCGGGCAGCACGACCCTGGTGAACCAGATGGTGCCCATCTTGACAGACGCTGTGGGCATCCCATTGGTAGAGGCCATTCGGATGGCAGCCCTGACACCGGCGCGTGTCATCGGCTTCGACGAGCGCAAAGGTAGCCTCGAAGCCGGCAGAGATGCTGACCTGGCCATCTTCGAGGATGATTTTACCGCCTGGCGAACCATGATCAGTGGCCGGTGGGTATATGCAGCCTAGCCGCGAGAGAGGGGGGCCTTGCGGATGAAATGGTTGTCAAAACCGCTCACGATGCACATCCGCACGTATCAACGTATCAGGAGTATCTCCTCAATACCTTGGGGTAGGGGCAGGCCTTGCGCCTGCCCAGAAGGGCGACCGCAAGAGTTCGCCCCTACTTTTTGAGAAAATACTATCAGGAGGACAGAAGGGAAGGAAATGAACAAGGTAGAACCTATCAAGACCGCAAGATATGACCAGTTGCCTGTGGCTATCTATAAGAGCAACGATGAATTGGGCCAGGCAGCAGCGTTGGAGGCGCGAGAAATCATCAATAAAGCGACAACCGAAAAAGGGGAAGCGAATATTATTCTCGCCACCGGCAATTCACAACTCGCTTTTTTGCGTGCCCTGCGCGATCTGGAAGGGATTGATTGGTCAAAAGTGAACGTGTTTCATATGGATGAATATCTGGGCATAGATCCAAACCACAGGGCGAGTTTTCCCCGTTTCTTACGCCAGCACCTTCTCGAAGCCGTTAACCCCCGCTCTTTTCACCCCGTGCCCAGCCAACCTGAAGACGTTGAGAAGGCTTGTCGGGAATATGAAGCCTTGTTGAGAGAGCACCCGGCCGACCTGGTGGCCCTGGGTTGGGGTGAGAATGGGCACCTGGCCTTCAACGATCCGCCCTACGCCCGCTTTGATGACCCCGTGTGGGTGAAGGTGGTCAAGTTGGCGGAAGCGAGCCGCAGGCAACAAGTAGGTGAAGGGCATTTCGACTCACTGGAGAAGGTGCCGATCCAGGCTATCACCTTGACTATTCCAGCGCTGTTGGCGGCCAAGGCTGTGCTATGTATCGTTCCAGAAGAGCGAAAGGCGGAAGCGGTCCGTGCTTGCCTGACAGATGCCATAAGCGAAGACCGGCCGGGATCCATTTTGCGCCGCGTGGATCACGCGCGCCTCTATTTAGACCAGGACTCAGCCTCCAAACTATAGCTCGCTACCGGACAGTTTCTGAGCACGAATGCCACGAATGACCAAATTGCACGAATTGCACTGAAATTTATAGAAAAAGCATTCGTGAAATTCGCATATTCGTGCTATTCCTGCCTGCGGCAGGCAGGCGTGATGAAGTTTTTGGAGCTCGGCAAAAAGTGTCCGGTGCTGAAAACTATAGCGGGCTAAGGACGATAGCCAATTGATAGGAGATCAAAGCGACAGTGGGCGTCACAGCCGATGAGTTTCTACCCCTTGAATTGGTCTTCAACCCCAGTTGGTGGTATCATACGGCTGGCATTTCGTTCGACGAGTCGTTCTATTTCGACGCCGAGACGCGCATCCGAAACGACGTCACCATGCGGCGTGTGCTCTACGAGCGCTACGGCGACCTGGGGCTGGGCGAGGCCGACCCTCAGCCACGGCCCATCATCGGCTCCCTCCACGTGGCTGGCGGCTTTGTCATCCCCGCGCTCCTCGGCGCGGAGATACGCTTCGCCCCCAATGCTGCACCGCAACCGGTAAGCATGAACCTCTCGGTCGAGAGAATCCAGGCCCTGGAGAAGCCCGATTTCAGGGGAACCTGGCCCATGGATCAACTCATCGCCGACATGGACGCGCTGGAAGCGAAGTATGGCTATCTGGTGGGTGATCTGAACACCGACGGGCTGCTGAATGCCGCCTATCACCTGTACGGTCAGCAGCTCTTCCTGGATTTTTACCAGGCCCCCGAGCGCGTGCGGCAGTTGCTGGACATCATTGGAGAACTGATCGTAGATATCGCTTTACACGTACGCCAGCGGACGGGTAGTTGCTCCATCTCTGTCAACCGCATGGTGGAGCATGTGGATGCGGGTCTCTTTCTCCACGCCAATTGCTCGGTGCAGATGATCTCGCCCAGGAGTTACCGCCAGATGCAGTTGCCGGTGGAGCAGCGCATGGCCGAGCGTATCCAGCCCTTTGGTGTTCACCATTGTGGCGACAACCTACACCGTATCGCACCCGGCTACGCGGAACTGCCGGCGGTCTTCTTCGGCGTGGGATGGGGCTCTGACGTGGCCCTCTGCCGCAAGGCACTGCCCGAAGCCTTCTTCAATTTGCGCCTCAGTCCGGTGCGCATGCTGCAATGCACACCGCAAGAGATCGCCGAGGATACGGAGAAACTGCTGCTGGCGGCCGGGCCGCTGGAGCAAGCGGGGATTTGCTGCATCAACATGGACTATGGCACGCCCGACGACAACATCTTCGCCATGTTCGAGATCGTTCAGCGCTACCGGCGTTATGGGGCGTGAACCGCCCTGACACGAGGAGGACACCCATGATTGCCCCCATCGCCCTGCAACTGTACACCGTCCGCGAGGCCCTGGCCGATGATTTCGCCGACGTGATGCGGAAGATCGCCGAGATCGGTTACATTGGCGTGGAGCCCGCCCTGGACACTCTGGGGACGACGCCCACAGAAGCCGGCAGGCTCTTCAGGGAACTGGGGCTGGAGGTGCCCAGCGCCCACACGCCCCTGCCCCTCGGCACGGACAAGAACCGGGTGCTGGACGCCATGGCCGCCTTCGGCTGCCGGCGCATCGTCTGCGGCAAAGGCCCCGATAGCTTTGAGACCCGCGACCTGGTCAAACAGACCTGCGATCTGTTCAACCAGGCCCACGTCGTCGCCGCTGAACATGGGTTGACGTTTGGCATCCACAACCATTGGTGGGAGTTCCAGAAGGTGGAAGGGAGCTACGTCTACCAGATCATGTTGGAGCGCCTTGATGCGGCGATCTTCTTCCAGATTGACACCTACTGGGTGAAGGCCGCAGGCCTCGATCCGGCCCAGGTGGTGCAGGAGTTTGGCCCCCGTGCTCCCTTGCTGCACATCAAAGATGGCCCGGCCATCAGAGATGAGCCAATGGTCGCCGTCGGCGATGGTGTGCTGGATTTTCCCCGCATCATCCAGGCCTCTGAGGGCACGGCGGAATGGCTGATCGTCGAGTTGGACCGCTGCGCGAGCGATAAGATGGAAGCCGTTGAGAAAAGCTATCAATACCTCATCGGAGGAGGTTTAGCCCGTGGAAACAAGGGTTAAAGTCGGTATCGTAGGCACCGGTAACATTTTTGGCACCTACGTCAAGAATTGCCGCGCCTTTGACATACTTGAAATCGCAGCCTGTGCGGATATTGACCATCGCAAAGCAGAGGCGAAGGCCGAGGAATTCAACGTCCCCCGAGTCTGTTCCGTCGAAGACCTGTTGGCTGATCCAGATATACAAATCGTGGTCAACCTCACCGTGCCAAAAGCGCACGCAGAAGTCAATCTGGCGGCCATCAGCGCTGACAAAAATGCCTACTCTGAAAAACCCCTGGCCGTGGCCCGCCAGGATGGCCAAAAGATCCTCAGCACCGCCAAAGAGAAAGGCGTGCGAGTCGGCTGCGCGCCGGACACCTTCCTGGGTGGCGGCCTGCAGACCTGCCGCAAGCTGGTAGACGATGGCTGGATCGGCGAGCCGGTGGCTGCCGTGGCCTTCATGGTCCAACACGGCCCCGAGTCGTGGCATCCGAATCCGGACTTCTTCTACCAGGCGGGAGCAGGCCCCATGTTTGATGTGGGGCCGTACTACCTCACGGCGTTGATCAGCCTGCTGGGGCCGGTGAAGCGAGTGGCCGGTTCCACCCGTATCTCCTTTCCTGAGCGCATCGCCAGCAGCGAGTTGCACCGCGGGCGGCGAATCCCGGTCGAGGTCCCCACACACGTGGCGGGGGTGCTCGATTTCGTTGCCGGGCCGGTGGGTACGATCATCACCAGCTTCGACGTCTGGGCGGCCCACCTGCCCCGCATCGAGATCTACGGCTCGCAGGGCTCGCTGAGCGTGCCCGACCCCAACATCTTCGGCGGCCGCGTGCTGGTGCGTCGCGCCGGGGCCAGCGAATGGAGCGAGGTGCCGCTCACGCACAGCAGCGAGGTGGGCCGGGGAATCGGCGTGGCCGATTTGGCCTACGGCATAGCCTGCGGCCGGCCGCACCGGGCCAGCGGCGAGATGGCCTACCACGTCCTGGACATCATGCACGCTCTCGGCGAATCCTCCGAGATAGGTCAACACATCGAGATCACCAGCCGCTGCACACGGCCAGCCCCGCTGCCTCTGGGATTGAACGAAGGTGAACTGGACACCTGATGAACCATGAAGCAGAAGAAACAATGGCGTGACCTCACAGCCCGTCAGAAGACCCTCACCGCGGTCTCGACTCTGGTGCAGATATCCCTGTTAGCCACGGCGCTCTGGGATCTCCGCCGCCGCTCCCAAGACGAGCTCAACGGAAGCAAAAAGATGTGGATGGGGCTGGTGTTCATCAACTTCATCGGCCCGATGGCCTACTTCCTCGTGGGCCGGAAGCGGCCCGCTTGACACCGGCTAGAGGATCACAGTGACCAATCCCTGGGAACGTTTCAAGCAAGCCGCCCGTCTGGAGGAGCCGCAGCCAGTCCCCGTCGGCCTCATCGTGGATAGCCCCTGGCTGCCCGGCTACGCGGGCCTGGACACGCGGGACTACTTTCTCTTCCCCGAGAAGTGGCTGGAGATCAACCTGGGGCTGTTGGCGCGCTTCCCCGAGGCCGTCTGGATCCCCGGCTTCTGGGTGGAATACGGCATGGCCGCCGAACCCTCCGCTTTCGGCGTCAGGGTGCGCTTCCATCCCGACCGCCCCCCTTCCATCGAGCCGCTGGTGAGCGATCTGGCCTTCTGGGCTGGTGTGAAGCCGGCCGACCCGCAGGAAGACGGGCTAATGCCCCTGGTGCGGCGGCTCTACGAAGTGGTGGACGAACGGCTGCACGCCGAGGGGCTGGGCATCCGGATGGTCTGCGCCCGCGGGCCAATGACCGTGGCCTCCTGGCTGATGGGCGTGACGCCCGTGATGATGGGGCTCATCAGCAGCCCTGGTGAGGTCTCCGCGATCCTGGACACGATGACCACGACGATCATCCGCTGGCTGCACGCCCAGTTGGACGCGCTGCATCAGCCAGAAGGCATCATGCTGCTGGACGACGTGGTGGGCATGGTGTCGAAACGCCACTACGAGGAGTTCATTCACCCGCATCTGCTCCGCATCTTCGACGAATTCGAGGGACTGATCCGCATCTACCACAACGACACGCCTTGTCCACATCTGCTGGAAAGCCTGGCCGAGGCCAACTTCGACGTCTTCAACTTCAGCCACCAGATGGACATCGGCGAGGTCAAAGCGGTGATGGGACATCGGGTGGCGGTGATGGGCAATGTCCCCCCGCTGGATGTGGGGGTGCGCGGAACGCCCGAGGAGGTGAAGCAATGGGCGGGGGAACGCCTGGACAAGGCTGCCCCCGGAGGCGGCATGATCCTCTCCTTTGGCGGCGGCGTCTCGCCCGGCACGCCGTCGGAGAACATTGATGCTTTGCTGGAAGCGGCTCGCGAATGGAGCAGCAGACGGTCGCTGGAGAGTTCGAAGGCGGTCTCCCGACGGTTCGAAGGCGGTCTCCTGACCGCCGTTTGCACACGGAGAAGGTGGCCCCATGACGCCGGCCTTTCAGGCGCTGGTCGGGAGACCAGCGCGAACAGCGAGCGCGCAAACGAGAGAGTAGCGCAAGTGTGATGAATGAACGCTGGTTGAGAGGAGAATAAACGCATGCCCGATTCTAAATGGCACTGGCCCGAAGACCGATACTTCGACCCCGACCCGGCGCAGCGGCGCGTGGCGCGGGAGTTGTACGCATCGGTAGCCGATCTGCCCATCGTCAGCCCGCACGGGCACGTGGACCCTCGCCTCTTCGCCGATGAGGAGGCCACCTTCGGCACGCCGGCCGACCTGCTGATCATCCCCGACCACTACGTCTTCCGCATGCTCTGTTCCCAGTCCATCCCGCTGGAAGCGTTGGGAGTGCCTCGAGTGGACGGCGGGCCGGTGGAAACCGACCACCGGAAGATCTGGCAGACCTTCGCCGATCACTTCCACCTCTTCCGGGGCACACCGACCGGCGCCTGGCTGGCCCACGAACTCCACACCGTTTTTGGCATCGAGGAGAAGCTGACCGGCGAGACGGCCCAGGACATCTACGACCAGATCGCCGCCAAACTGGCCACGCCGCAGTTCCGCCCCCGGGCCCTGTTCGAACGCTTCAACATCGAGGTGCTCTGCACCACAGACGCCGCCACCGATCCGCTGCGTCATCACCAGGCCATCCGGGATTCCGGCTGGAAGGGTGACATCCGCCCCACCTTCCGGCCCGACGCGGTGGTCAACCTGCTGACGCCGGGCTGGCAAGCGAACATCGAGGCCCTGAGCGAGCTCAGCGGCATCGCCGTCCACTCGTATGCCACCTTCGTCCAGGCTCTGGAGGAGCGGCGAGCTTTCTTCCAAAGCATGGGAGCCACGGCCACCGACCACGCCGCCCAGTCGGCGTACACGGCGGAGCTGCCGCCTGCCAAGGCCGAGGCCATCTTCCAGCGCGCCCTGCGCGGTCAGGCCACGCCCGACGATGCTCGCCGCTTCACCGCTCACATGCTCATGGAGAGCGCCCGCATGAGCATTGAAGACGGCCTGGTGATGCAGTTCCACGTGGGGTCGGTGCGCAATCACAATCAACTCCTCTTCGAGCGCTTCGGCCCCGACAAGGGGGCCGACATCCCGCAGCGCAGCGAGTTCACCCACAACCTGCGCCCGCTGCTCAACACGTACGGCAATGACCCACGGCTGACGCTCATCGTCTTCACCCTGGACGAAACGGCCTATGCCCGCGAGCTGGCCCCGCTGGCCGGGCACTATCCGGCGCTGAAACTCGGCCCGCCCTGGTGGTTCCACGACAGTCTGAACGGCATGAAGCGCTACTTCGATCAGGTGATGGAGACGGCGGGGTTGCACAACACCGTGGGCTTCAACGACGACACGCGCGCCTTCCCCTCCATCCCCGCCCGGCACGACCTCTGGCGGCGCGCCAGCGCCAACTGGATCGCCGGCCTTCTGGTGCGGGGCATCGTGGACATGGACGACGCCCGCGAGATGGTGTATGAGATGGCTTACGGGCTGGCCAGGCGGGCTTACCGACTATGACAGATGACCAATGACGAATGACCAACGGCTGGATGCAACGGGAGTGATGCCAATGGATTGGGAACAACTGACTGGCTTGGCGGTCTATCCGAACTCAGTGGTTGAGGCTGAGGGGATCACCTATTTCCTGGCCGGCGACGCCGATGGCAAACGGCTTGGCATTCTGGGAGATGCTGCTGGCTTCGAGGGTATGCGGGAAGGAGATGTGCTGCTTTGTCCGCTGGCGGCAGGCAACGCGGCGACGCTGCGGGAACGGCTCCCCTGGCTGCGGCCACAGCCTCTGGGCTTGCGCCCCTCGGTGGGCTGCGGCGACCGGCTGGGCCTGGCCACGCCAGGGCACGTCCGCGCCGTGCGCCAGTTCGACCTGGCCCCTCTCTTCGCCCAGCAGTCCATCCGCGAGAATGCTCGCACGGCCCGCACGCCCCAGCAGGTGCTGGACGAGGCCATGTGGGGCGTGTTTCAGGAGGGATGGCAGCAGCCCTGGGGCAGCGATGCCGATCACCTGAAGACCACGGCCGACATTGACTCCTGCGCCGCGGCGGGGTTCACTCTGTACACCATTGATCCGGGCGATCACGTGGACAACGACGCGCACACCGCGTCGCCCGCCGAGGTGGAGGCCAAAATGCAGGCCCTGCCCTGGGACACACTGGAGGACACGGCCCGAGACATGGAACGTCGTTACCTGGGCCGTGCTTTCGACCTGGGTGATTTCGCCCTGAGCTTCAATCGGGAAACGCTGTGGCGGGCGGTAGCCAAGTACGGGCGGGCTGTCGCTCACACCGTGCGCATGTACCGCCACCTGGTTCAGGTCATGGGCAACCGCCCCCTCGAGCTTGAGGTGTCAGTAGACGAGACAGAGACGCCGACCTCGCCACAGGAGCATCTTTTCGTGGCCGGCGAGCTCCAGCGGCTTGGCGTTGAGTGGGTCAGCCTGGCGCCGCGCTACATCGGGCGTTTCGAAAAAGGCGTGGACTACATCGGTAACCTGAACGAATTCGAGGTGGAGCTCGCCCGCCACGCAGCCGTCGCCCGCAGACTGGGGCCGTACAAGCTCAGCCTGCATTCCGGGTCGGACAAGTTCAGCATCTACCCCATCATCGCCCGCCACGCCGGAGGCCTGGTGCACCTGAAGACCGCCGGCACCAGCTACCTGGAGGCGCTGCGGGCGGTTGCCGGCGTTGACCCTGGTCTCTTCCGTGATGTCCTGGCCTTTGCCCTGCAGCGGTACAGCGAGGACAAGGCCACCTACCACGTCTCCGCCGATACGGGCAGAGTGCCGCTGCCCGACGCTCTGGCGGACGGCGAGCTGGCCAGCGTGCTCGACCTCTTCGACGGGCGGCAGGTGCTGCACGTGACCTTCGGTTCGGTGCTGGATCGGTTCGCAGGGCCGCTCAAGGATGTCCTGGCAGAGCACGAAGAAGCGCACTACGCGGCGCTGGAGACGCATTTCGTCAAGCATCTGGCACCGTTCGAGTAGCAATCGGCAAATCAGCAAAACGGCAAATCAGCAAAAGGAGGCGGGATGGATCTTGCAAAACTGACACGTCTCTATGATTTCACCGGCCGCACCGTGGTTATCACCGGCGGCGCGGGCATCCTGGGCGGCGAGATGGCCTGCGCGCTGGTGGGATGCGGCGCCAACGTGGCCATCCTGGATCGAGACCCGTCGTTGGCCGACCGCCTGATGGATCGGCTGGGCTGCGGGCCAGGCTGCGCGGCCGTCGTCTATGGCGACGTACTGAAACGGGACACGCTGCTCCAGGCCGAGGAAACCATCGGCGCTGAGTTCGGCAGCGTGGACACTCTGATCAACGCCGCGGGAGGAAACAGCCCCAGAGCCACGACCAGCGCTGATCTGGCTTTCTTCGACTTGCCCGAAGAAGCGCTGCGCTTTGTTTTCGACCTCAACATCGTGGGCACCATTCTGCCCAGTCAGGTGTTCGGCCAGAAAATGGCACACCAGGGCGAAGGGGTGATCTTGAACATCTCCTCGATGAACGCCTTCCGCCCGCTGACCCGCATCCCCGCCTACTCCGCGGCCAAGGCGGCGGTGAGCAACTTCACCCTGTGGCTGGCCGTGCACATGGCCCAGGAATACTCGCCGCACATCCGCGTCAACGCCGTCGCGCCGGGCTTTTTCCTGACCGAACAGAATCGTTTCCTGCTGACCGACGAAACGACCGGCGAGTTGACGCCCCGCGGCCGCACGATCATCGAGCACACGCCCATGGGCCGCTTCGGTGAACCGGAGGATCTGCTGGGCACCGTGCTCTGGCTGCTGTCACCGGCATCGGCCTTTGTGACCGGCATCGTCGTGCCGGTGGATGGGGGGTTCTCGGCGTTCAGCGGGGTATAGAGGGGGATTCGATTGTCGCGCAGTAGTAATCCATCTCGGCCCAGGCAAGGAGAAAGGCCGCTGCATCCACGGCAGTTGGGCCAGCGTCCAGGGCAGGGTCGTGGAAGTAGACCATTGCCTCTTCGATACCGAGCACGACGACCGCATGTGGAACATCTTCGTCCCAGTACGGGAGACCGCCAGTGCGTAGGAACACAATGCACGGCACCTGCCGGGCAAGGTAGACACGCAATTGTTCAAGCGTGGTTCGCTCGTATGTTACACGATACCCAAGGGATGAGAGACGCAATACATGGCTGGCAGGAGTACCGAACCAATACGAGCCCATCACGCGGGCCACCAGGTGTGCCTCGGCTATGCCATCGCCCAGGCTGGCCAACACCATCCGGACGCAGGCGGGCAGGCAAGCGCCGGGGCGACTCTGCCTATAATGCGGAATCGGGAGCAAATCGTTCGGCATTCTCGATGATCCGCTCTAGCACAGCCCGGTCAGCCAAGACCTCCCCGGTTTGGGCGTCCACGTCAATCTCACCGACCTCTCCCAAACGGCCCAGGCCAGGCAGTGCCAGGAACAGCGGTACGCGCCACACGACGCGTTTGCTGGTGACGATTAGCGACGGTTCGTCTGCACCGATGCCTGTGCCGACCTCGGAGAGCACCACCCCGCCTACCTTTTGCCGAGCGACGAAGGGCGTGATGTTGAGCGTTGCCGACACGTGGATGCGAATATCCACCTGTGCAGCCTGGAGAGGAGGGAGCATGTCCTTTAGCTCTGTGTGGACTGCATATGTTTGGCCAGTCATATCTACCCCCTGTTTGTGCATTCAGAAGTAGTATATACTAAAGTTCATACCCTGTCAACTGGAGGTGAACCTATGACAGACTTTCCCGAAGCGGCTCGTCCATTGGTGGAACTAGAACCGAGGTACGACTTCTTTGTGGGCATCGACTCTGACGGCTGTGCTTTCGACACCATGGAGATCAAGCACAAGGAGTGTTTCACTCCCAACATCATCAAGCACTGGAACCTGCAAGCTGTCTCCAAGTACGCCCGCGAAGCGGCCGAATTCGTCAACCTCTACTCCAAGTGGCGAGGCATCAACCGCTGGCCGGCGTTGGTGAGGGTCTTTGACCTGCTGCGCGAGCGGCCGGAGGTCATTCGCCGCGGAGCAGTCATTCCAGAAGCACCACACATCAGCGAGTTTATCCGCACCGCCGACGACAAGAAGTCGGGAATCATGAAGAGCAACGACGGACTACGGGCTTACATGGCCCAACATCCCGATCCCGAACTGGATCGCGCCTTGGCCTGGAGCCTGGCGGTCAACGCCACCGTGGCCGACATGGTGCATGGTGTGCCACCCTTCCCCCACGTGCGCGAGAGCCTGGCCTTCCTGGCCGACAAGGCCGACATGATCGTCGTCTCCGCCACACCGATCGAGGCGCTGACGCGGGAATGGGAAGAGCATGACATCGCCAGGTACGTGCGGGCCATCGCCGGCCAGGAAATGGGCAAAAAAGCGCTGCACCTGGAGCTGGCCGCCGGCGGCAAGTATGCCCCCGATCATATCCTGATGATCGGCGACGCGCCGGGAGACAGGGATGCGGCCCTCGCTAACGCGGCGCTCTTCTATCCTATCAACCCTGGTCACGAGGAAGAATCGTGGCAACGATTCTACGAGGAAGCGGTACACAAGTTCCTGGCCGGGCAGTACGCGGGCGACTATGAGGCGCGCTTGATCGCTGAGTTCGAGACTTTGTTGCCCGACACGCCACCGTGGAAACGGTGACAGGTCAGCAAATCGGCAAATCAGCAACGTGCCAACCCGTGCCGGAAGACGCGGTGCAATAGCGTCAGGTTAACGACTCTAGTTGACATCTGTATCCAATTTGGGTATAATGTGGTCACATAAGAAACCACACGAGAAAGTGGAGGAAGAGCGATGCCTGACATCGGTGTGCGAGAGCTGAAAACCCACGCCTCGGAGATCGTGCGGAACGTGCGAGAGCGGAATGCTCGTTATGTCATCACCTATCGGGGGCGGCCGGTGGGCCTGTTGATGCCCTTGGATGAGACGAGTCTAGCAAAGCTGAGCCCTACCGGCGAGCCGGTCTCGCTTGTCTGGGAAGAGTTGACCCGGCTGGGCGAGGAGATCGGTCGAGGGTGGCGTTCATCCCTGACCAGTACGGAACTTCTGTCAGAAATGCGTCGCTGAGAGAAGACCATGGCCGATACCTACACTGTGGATGCCAGCGTTTTCCTGAACGCCTTCAACCCCTACGAGGCGGGTCACGAAGAGAGTCATCGCCTGCTAACCCTGCTGCAGGAGCAGGCGACCCCCATCGTCGTACCGACGTTGTTGTTGCCAGAGGTGGCCGCCGCTATCGGTCGGGGCCGGCAAGACGCCGACCTGGCCCGTGAGTTCACCAGCGCCCTGAGCCGCCTGCCTCACCTGGTACTGATCCCACTGGACATCACGCTGGCTCGACAGGCCGCTGACGTGGCAGCACAGTACCGGCTGCGGGGTAGTGATGCAGTTTACGCTGCCGTCGCCCTGCGCTTTGGCAACACCTTGATCACACTGGATCGGGAACAGCGGGAGCGGGTGGCTGGTGTGCTCTCCACCCGCTATCCGGCCGAGGTGCTGGTGGAAGGATCAGATCGCTGAATCTCACCAGCTTGCTGGATGCAGCGGAGGAGCGCATCCGGCAAACGGGCGGGGTGAAACACGATGACTTCTGGGCCTCACTGGAGACGACGGCACAAACCCGACAGGTTGATACACGTATGCTCATCGGAAAAGGCTACACAGACAGAATCCTGAACGAAACCGAAGTCCGCGACCTGACGGCTGAGGCATTGACGCAAGCCGACCTGGTAAGCAAGCGGGTACTGGTCATCATCCCCGACGCCACGCGCACCGCGCCCATCCCCCTTTTCTTCCGGCTGTTGCACGAGATCATCGGCCAGGAGGTGGCCGCGCTGGACTATCTGGTGGCGCTGGGCACGCACCAGCCGCTGAGCGAGACGGCGCTGAACCGGCTGGTGGGCGTCACCGCCGAGGAGCGAGCGACGACGTATGCCAACGTGCGTATCTTCAACCACCGCTGGGACCTCCCCGAAACGTTCGCCACCATCGGTGCCATCACGGAACACGAAACACGCCACACGACCAATGGCCTTCTGGTGCAGTCGCTCCCTGTCACCGTCAACAAGCTCGTTTTCGATTACGACTTGCTGGTCATCTGCGGGCCGGTCTTCCCGCACGAGGTGGCGGGCTTCTCCGGCGGCAACAAGTACTTCTTCCCCGGCATCAGCGGGCCGGAGGTGATCAACTTCACCCACTGGCTGGGCGCGCTGCAAACGAGCATGGCCATCATCGGCACCAAGCACACTCCGGTGCGGGCGGTGATTGACCGGGCCGCCTCGTTCATTGACCGCCCCAAGCTGTGCTTCAGTCTCGTCGTGCATGACGAGGGGTTAGCAGGGCTCTACGTGGGCAGGCCGGAAGAAGCATGGGAAGCTGCCGCCGACCTCTCGGCGAAGCTGCACATCGTCACCGTGGACAGGCCCTTCCAGCGGGTGCTCTCGGTCATGCCGGAGATGTACGATGACCTCTGGGTGGCGGCCAAGGGGATGTACAAGCTGGAGCCGGTGGTGGCCGACGGCGGGGAGGTGGTCATCTACGGACCGCACATCACCGAGGTCTCATACACGCACGGCAAAATCATTGACCAGATCGGCTACCACGTGCGGGACTACTTCGTCAAGCAGTGGGAGCGCTTCAAGCGTTTCCCCTGGGGCGTGCTGGCCCACTCCACTCACCTGCGGGGTGCGGGCACCTACGATGCGCAGACGGGCGTCGAGCGCCCGCGCATCAAAGTCACCCTGGCCACCGGCATCCCGCCGGAGCGCTGCCAGCGCATCAATCTGGGCTATCTGGACCCGGCCACAGTGGACCCGGCTGAGTGGGAGGGGCGGGAGAGTGAGCGGGTGTTACTGGTGAAGAAAGCGGGGGAGATGCTGTATCGCGTGAGAACGTGAAATGCGTAGCGTATTGCGTGGTGCGTGTTACGTGTTGCGTAGGAGGAGTTCTCGATAACCTATGACGACTGGCTGGCTTCCGTTCCTAACAGCGTTCTCTCGATTTCCTCAATGATAAACAGCAGGTTGGGCTTTTCGAAGCTCAGCTCGGGGGCAGGGACGCGGGTGTGTTTGAGGTCCGGGGGCACGTGCTTGTGGTGTGGATGCGTCGAGGCCAGTTCGGGGATGTGAGGATGTGGCCAGGAGTCGTACCAGTACAACTGCTCCTCGCCATGGTACACTTCGTAACTGTAGCGGCGGATGACGCCAGCGTTGAAGTTGATGGCTTCGAATACCCGCAGGCGGATGCCCCTGGCAAAAGCAACCTCACCTTCCACGATGGCTTTGCCCGCGCCCAGGCGTATCACGACGAGAGTGGAATGCTCCACGCCGGGGAAAGTGTCGGGTATAGAATAGACAAATAACTCGTATTCTTCCAGGGAGGGGAACACGACGGGTCTCTTTCAACCAGCTCTGTTGCTGGAGAGGCTATGCTGGCACTGATGCCGATTCGACGACCGAGTACAGCACGGGATGGGGGACCGACCAGAACAGTTGCCTGTATTCTTTCATGTTATCCAGCCAAAGTTCGTAGTATCCCATCCATTTCACAAAGTCGGCGTCTTCCTCCAGCTTCCCTGCCTGCGCCAGTTCGTAGAAATCCTGGGACTTGATGTTGTACTTCTCCTCGTAGGGTTGCATCAAGCTTTCCAGGTTGTGGAGGCTTTTGATGATTTCAGAAATTTTGTTGAGCATTGTATCGGCCTCACTTTCCCTATTCGATGAGCTACAGACTCAACTCAGCAAGATTATAACACGCTCTCACCGTGTGTCAAAATCCAACAGCCTACTCATGCCATAGACACGCACCACGCACCACAAAGATCAGGAGGAGAGAAAATGAACAAACAGCAATTCGGTATCATCGGCCTGGCCGTCATGGGCCAAAACCTGGTGTTGAACGTCGAGCGCAACGGCTTCTCGGTGGCCGTCTACAACCGCACCGCGGAGCGGACGGAAGAGTTTGTGGCCGGGCCAGCCCAAGGCAAGAACATCCAGGCCAGCTACACGCTGGAAGAGTTCGTCGGGTTACTGAAACGGCCGCGGCGAATCATGATCATGGTCAAGGCCGGCGCACCGGTGGACGCCGTGATCGAGCAACTCAAGCCGCTGCTCGATCCGGGAGACCTGCTCATTGATGGCGGCAATTCCTTCTTCGCCGACACGGAGCGGCGCGCCGAGGAGTTGGAAACGACGGGCATCTTGTATCTGGGCAGCGGCGTCTCCGGCGGGGAGGACGGTGCGCTGTGGGGACCGAGCATCATGCCCGGCGGCCAGCGGCAGGCCTGGGAGATCGTGCAACCCATCCTGACCGCTATCTCGGCCAAAGTGAACGGCGACCCCTGCGTCACCTACATCGGCCCCCGCGGCGCCGGCCACTACGTCAAAATGGTGCACAACGGCATCGAGTACGGCGACATGCAGCTCATCGCCGAAGCCTACGACGTCCTGCACCGCGTGGGCGGCCTCTCGGCGGCGGAACTGCACGAGGTCTTCACCAGCTGGAACCGCGGCGAGCTGGAATCCTACCTCATTGAGATCACGGCGGCCATCTTCGCCATGATGGACGAGGAGACAGGCCAGCCGCTGGTGGACGTCATCCTGGACGAGGCCAGGCAGAAGGGCACCGGCAAGTGGACATCGCAGAACGCCCTGGACCTGGGCGCGCCCACGCCGACCATCAACGCTGCCGTGGAGAGCCGCATCATTTCCGCCTACAAGGACGAGCGGGTGGCGGCCTCGCAGGTACTCACCGGGCCGGCGATCAGGTACGCGGGTGACCGGAAGGCGCTCATCGCCGACGTGCGCGCCGCGCTCTACGCGGCGAAGGTTTGCTCCTACGCCCAGGGTTTCGCCTTGCTGCGAGCGGCCAGCGAAGAGTACGGCTATGGCCTGGCCCTGGGCGAGATCGCCCGCATCTGGCGTGGTGGCTGCATCATCCGCGCCGCGTTTCTCAACGACATCACTGACGCCTTCCAGCGCAACACGGAGCTGCCCAACCTGCTGCTCGATCCCTACTTCCAGGAGGCGGTGGGGAGCCGCCAGGGCGCGCTGCGGCGCGTGATCCAGACGGCAGTGGGCCTGGGCATCCCCTGCCTGGCCTTCAGCGGTTCGCTGGCCTACTACGACGCTTACCGCACGGCCCGCTTGCCGGCCAACCTGACCCAGGCACAACGGGACTACTTCGGCGCCCACACCTACCGGCGCATGGACAAGGAAGGCTCCTTCCACACCGAGTGGCAGTGAAGCGGATTTCGGAATGCGGAATGCAGACTTCGGATTTCTCATTCCGCAATCGGTGATCTGCAATCTGAAGGG
>JACNHM010000111.1 GCA_014383605.1 Chloroflexota bacterium | reverse complement strand
ACGCCGCGGCGGAAGTAGTCCAGGTCGAAGTCCAGCAGAGGCAGCAGGTCTATCTTGTTGAGCAGCAACACGTCCACGACACTGAACATGCCCGGATATTTGTAGGGCTTGTCGTCCCCTTCTGGCGTGCTGGCGATCATGACCTTCAGGTGCTCGCCCAGGGCGAAGCCGGTGGGGCAGATAAGGTTGCCCACGTTCTCCAGGAAGAGCAGGTCGGTGTCGTCCAGCGACAGGCCGGATAAACCGCTGCGCACCATGTTGGCATCCAGGTGACAGGCACCGCCGGTGTTGATCTGCACGGCCGGAATGCCCAACCGGGCGATGCGGTCAGCGTCGATGGTGGAAGCCAGGTCGCCGTCAATCACGCCGATGCGCACACGATCCCGCAGCGCTTCGATGGTGCGCTCGATAAGGCTGGTCTTGCCCGCTCCGGGCGCGGCCATCACGTTCAGGACGAAGATGTCCTTTGCATCGAACAGCCGCCGATTTTCCAGAGCTATCTGCTCATTGGCGCCCAGAATGTCCTTGATTACAGAAACTTTCTTGCTTCTTGCCTCTTGCATCTTGCTTCTTGCTCCTACTCCACTTCGATGCTCTCCATGTAAAACTCTCGCCCGCTGATGACCTCGCCGCCCAGCCCCTGGCAGGCGGGACAGATCCAGTTGCGGTCTTGCAGCGGAAACTCCTGCCCGCAGGCCGAGCAGCGGAAGCGGGCCGGCCGTTTCTGGAATGAAAGCTGCGCTCCCTCGGCCAGCGTGTCTTTGCTGATGAAATCGAAATAGAACTGCACGCTCTCGTCCACGATGCCGGCGATCTCGCCGACGACCAGGTTGATGTGCGTGATGCGCTGCGCACCGGCCCGTTCGGCGTGTTCTAAGGCCAGATTGAGCATGCTTTGCGTGACGGTTAGTTCGTGCATGGTTGTGTTCCACTCACCTTCGCTTCGGTAGGAGCAAAAACAGGGAGCGCTGGCCTCTCCATCGCTCCCTGCCTTCGTTTGCCCTTGGTGTCCTGAGTGCCGCTCTCCTCAACTGAGATTATACACCGAACGCCCCTCATGTCCAAAAGAAGCAGGCTGGAGTCGTGCGCCTCCAGCCTCCCCCGCCGCCCTCGCTGAACAGCTTCCCAAACTCTAACGAAAGTCTAACACTGCGTTAGTGTATTTCTAACGAAAAGTGGGTATAATGAATGATGAACTGACGCAGAGTCGTCATCGCGCTTTGTGTTAGTTGGCAGGCCATGAGCGGTGTACGTGATCCGTGACTCGTGAAACGTGATCACGCATCACGGATCACAGATCACGCATCACGTTCATGATTCTATTTCTACAACGACTGCAAAGCACTCTCTGAACGGTGAAGGAATATGCGTTTGGACAAGTTTACCCAAAAGGCACAAGAGGCCATTTTCGAAGCGCAGGAACAGGCGCGGGGCTACAATCACGGCCAGATCGAGCCGGAGCATCTGCTGCTGGCGTTGCTGGAGCAGGCCGATGGCGTCGTGCCGCAGATCGTGCAGTCGCTGGGGCTGAGCCCGCAGTTGCTGCTGGAGCAGGTGCAGGCGGAACTGCAGCGCAAGCCCAAGGTCTACGGCACGGCCATGCAGGTGGGCATCAGCCCGGCGCTGCAGCAGGTGCTCGATCAGGCGCAGCGGGAAGCAGAGACGATGCACGATGAATACGTCTCCACAGAGCACCTGTTCATTGCGCTGGCCAACCAGACAGGCAACGGCGTGTATCGCTTGTTGCAGCGCATGGGCATCAGCAAGGACCGCATCCTGCAAGCGCTGGCCTCCATCCGCGGCTCGCAGCGGGTCACCACGCCGACGCCGGAGGCGACCTATCAGGCGCTGGAGAAGTACGGGCGCGATCTCACCGAACTGGCCCGCCGCGGCAAGCTGGACCCGGTCATCGGGCGGGACGAGGAGATCCGCCGCGTCATCCAGATCCTCAGCCGGCGCACCAAGAACAACCCTGTGCTCATCGGCGAGCCGGGCGTGGGCAAGACGGCCATCGCCGAAGGGCTGGCGCAACGCATCGTGCGCGGCGACGTGCCGGAAGGGCTCAAGGACAAGCGGGTGGTGGCGCTGGACATGGGGGCGCTGGTGGCTGGGGCCAAATTCCGCGGCGAGTTCGAGGAGCGGCTCAAGGCGGTGCTCAAAGAGATCACCGAGAGCGAGGGGCAGATCGTGCTCTTCATTGACGAACTGCACACGGTGGTGGGCGCCGGCCGCGCCGAGGGCGCACCGATGGACGCCTCCAACATGCTCAAGCCCATGCTGGCCCGCGGCGAGCTGCACGCCATCGGCGCCACCACGCTGGACGAGTATCGCCAGCACATCGAAAAGGACGCCGCCCTGGAGCGCCGCTTCCAGCCGGTGCTCATTGACGAGCCCAGCGTGGAGGACACCATCAGCATCCTGCGCGGCCTCAAGGAGCGCTACGAGGTGCACCACAACGTGCGCATCACCGACGCCGCCGTCATCGCCGCGGCGACGCTGAGCCACCGTTACATCTCCGACCGCTTCCTGCCCGACAAGGCCATTGACCTGATTGACGAGGCGGCCAGCCGGCTGCGCATGGAGATCACCAGCGACCCCGCCGAACTGGACGAGATCAAGCGTCAGGTGATGCAACTGGAGATCGAGCGGGAGGCGCTGAAGAAGGAGAAGGACAAAGCCAGCAAGGAGCGGCTGGGTGCGCTGGAGAAGCAGTTGGCTGACCTGCAGGAGCAGCGGCGGGGGCTGGAAGCCCGCTTGCAGGCTGAGCGACGCATCATCGCCCGCAACGCCCAGCTCAAGGAGGAGGTCGAGGCCACGCGGCTGGAGATCGAGCGGGCGCAGCGGCAGGCGGACTACGCTCGCGCCTCGCAGTTGCAGTACGGCCGGCTCCGGGAACTGGAGCAGGAGCAGGCCCGCGTGGAGACGGAGCTGCGGGAGATGGGCAGTCGCGGCATGCTGCTCAAAGAAGAGGTTGGCGCCGAGGACATCGCCGAGATCGTGGCCTCCTGGACGGGCATCCCCGTGTCCCGGCTGCTGGAAGGGGAGATGGCCAAGCTGCTGCACATGGAGGAGCGGCTGCACCAACGCATCGTGGGGCAAGACGAGGCAGTGACGGCGGTGGCCAACGCCGTGCGGCGGGCGCGCTCCGGCCTACAGGACCCCCACCGGCCCATCGGCAGCTTTATCTTCCTGGGGCCGACGGGCGTGGGCAAGACGGAGTTAGCGCGGGCCCTGGCCGAGTTTCTCTTCGACGACGAGCAGGCCATGACGCGCATTGACATGAGCGAGTACCAGGAGCGGCACACGGTCAGCCGGCTCATCGGCGCGCCGCCGGGCTACGTCGGGTACGAGGAAGGGGGGCAGCTCACGGAAGCGGTGCGGCGCAAGCCCTACTCCGTGGTGCTCTTCGACGAGATTGAGAAGGCCCATCCGGAGGTGTTCAACGCGCTGCTGCAACTGCTGGACGATGGCCGCCTCACCGACGGCCACGGGCGCACGGTGGACTTTAAGAACACCATCGTCATCATGACCTCCAACGTGGGCAGCCAGTTCCTGCACGAGCAGGGACTGAGCGACGAGGCCATCGGCGAGCGGGTGCTGGCGGCGCTGCGGGCGCAGTTCCGTCCTGAGTTCCTCAACCGCGTGGACGAGATCGTCGTCTTCCACAGCCTGACGCGGGAGCATCTGGAGCAGATCGTGGAGATCCAGTTGCGGCGGCTGCGCGGGCTGCTGGCGGAGCGCAA
>JACNHM010000225.1 GCA_014383605.1 Chloroflexota bacterium | reverse complement strand
CGCAGTTCCATCCGGAATTCCAGTCCCGGCCCAACCGGCCGCATCCGCTCTTTCGCTCCTTTTTGGCCGCGGCCATTGCCTGCCACGTGAAACGTGAAGCGTGACTTCACGGAGCACGCATCACGCCTCGCTTTGTATCTGTATGCCAGGACTATGCGGTCATTTGCGTTCTGTGGTATAATAGCGGTGTAGGGATGCATTGCCGCCTGTGCGGCGTTGAGCTTTGATCACGGAGGAAAGTCAGATGTCTGGACACTCGAAATGGTCTACTATCAAGCGCAAGAAGGGAACCGCCGATGCCAAGCGGGGAACCCTGTTCACCAAGCTGGCCCGCGAGATACAGATCGCCGCGCGGGAGAGCCCTGACCCGGCTGTGAACTTCAAGCTTCGCCTGGCGGTGGACAAGGCGAGGGCCACGAACATGCCCAAGGACAACATCGAGCGGGCCATCCAGCGCGGCGCGGGGCTGGAGAAAGGCGAGGACCTCGAGGAAATCATGTACGAGGGCTACGGTCCACACGGTGTGGCCCTGCTGGTGCAGGTGGTCACCGATAACCGCAACCGGACGCTGGCCGAAGTCCGCCACATGTTCAGTAAGAGTGGGGGCAGCCTGGGCGAGCAGGGCTGCGTGGCCTGGCAGTTCCAGCCCAAGGGGTACATCACCCTGACGCCTGACGACCACGATCCCTTCCAGTTGTTCGAGTGGGCGGTCGAGGCCGGAGCCGAGGACGTGGCGATCAGCGAGGATCTGGTGGAGGTGTACACGGCGCTCGAGGATTTCAAAACCGTGCAGGACGTGCTGTTGCAGCGGGGAGTGGAGGCGGAGACGGCGGAGATCTATTGGAGCCCCTCTAATACCATTTCGCTGGGGGCTAAGCCGGCCTTCCAGAACATGACCCTGATCAACGGCCTGGAAGAGCTGGACGACGTGGCCCAGGTCTATTCCAATCTCGACATAACTGACGAGTTCATCGCTCAATTCGAGGCTGCGAGCTAGGCGGCGCCAGCGTGTTGATCTTGGGTGTAGACCCTGGAACAGCCATCACCGGCTACGGGCTGGTGGAGGAACGGGAAGATGATGGTGAGCTGGCGCTGATCGCTTGCGGCGCTGTTACCACCTCCTCTGACCAGGCCTTGCCTGACCGCCTGGTGGTCATCTACGAACAGTTGTCGGCGTTGATCTCTCAGCATCAGCCGCAGGCGGTGGCCGTGGAGCAGCTCTTCTTCAGCCGTAACGTGCGCACGGCGCTGGCCGTGGGGCAGGCCAGGGGGGTGATGCTGCTGGCCGCTGCCCGCGCCGGTCTGCCGGTGTACGAATACACGCCGCTGCAGGTGAAGCAGGCCGTCGTCGGCTATGGCCGGGCGGATAAGGCGCAGGTGCAGGAGATGGTGCGGCTGCTGTTGCGGCTGGATGCGGCGCCGCAGCCGGACGACGCCGCCGATGCCGTGGCCGTGGCCGTGTGCCATCTGCATTCCGCTCGTTTGCTCGATCTGATTGCCGAACATGAAGAGTGAGGCCCAATGATTGCCCGGTTGCAGGGGCGGGTGGTCGCCCGAGACAAGAACGCGCTCATCGTGGAGGTCAATGGCCTGGGGTTGCGGGTGCTGGTGCCCGCGCCCGTGCTGGCCGCCGCCCAGGCGGGCGAGCCGGTGGCCCTCTTCACTTACCTGCACGTGCGGGAGAACGAGCTGACCCTTTACGGCTGCGGCAGCGAGGAGGAGTTGGCGCTCTTCGAGCAGCTCCTCTCCGTCTCCGGCGTGGGGCCCAAGGTGGCGCTGGCCTTGCTCTCGGCCATGTCGCCCGACGCGTTGCGGCTGGCCATCGGCCAGGAGCAGCCGGAACTGTTGGCCCGCGTGCCGGGCATCGGCAAGCGCACGGCGGAGAAGATCGTCTTCGATTTGAAGGACAAGATGCCGGTGGAACCGCTGCCGGAAGGACTGGCGGCGTTGACGGACGTGGACACCGAGGTGATTGACGCCCTGACCAGCCTGGGCTACAGCATCGTGGAGGCGCAGCGGGCGGTGCAGAGCGTGCCACGCGAGGTGACGGAAGTCGAGGAGCGGCTGCGGCTGGCGCTGGCCTATTTCGTCAGGCCGTGATTGGATTGCGGATTGAGGAATGCGGATTTCGGATTGTCCATTCAGGTGTGCTCAGTTTGACAAAACCTGGCCTCTGTGCTAGTATGGCCGCCGCAACTGAATACAACTGGACGCTCATCCAGAGGGGGGGAGGGATCGGCCCTGTGAACCCCCGGCAACCAGGGTTGGTAAACTGGTAGAACTGGTAGATCGGTAAATTGGTAGACTGGGAAACTGGTGACCAATCTACCAATCTACCAATCTACCAATGTACCAATCTACCAACCCATGGTGCCAATTCCGACAGCCGCGGTGCAGTGTACGGCCACCGTGGTCTGGAAGATGAGAGGAGAGTTTCATGCTTGGTTATGCTCCTCTTGAGGGAGCTTTTTTTGTGCCTGGGGGCAAAACCTGACAGGTTTGCGGAAACCTGTCAGGTCTGTGAGGTGGAGGCGAGTATGCGCACGATTTGGTGGGATACCACGACCCACACCGTCAAGATGATTGACCAGCGCAAGCTGCCGCTGACCTTCGAGATCGCCGAGTACGATGACCATCGGGCCGTGGCCGAGGCGATCACGACCATGGTCATCCGCGGAGCGCCGGCCATCGGCGCGGCGGGCGCTTACGGCATGGCCCTGGCGGCCCGGCAGAGCCAGGCTAAGACGCCGCAAGAACTGCTGGTTGATCTGGAGGCCGCCAAGCCGCTGCTCGATGCGGCGCGGCCCACGGCGGTCAATCTGGCCTGGGCCACGGCGCGGGTGCTGCGGAGGGCGCGGGAATCGCAGCATCCCGAAGTGCACAAAGTGGCCAACGTGGTGCTGGCCGAAGCGGAGCGCATCGCCGACGAGGACGTGGCGATCAACCGCCGCATGGGGGCGCACGGCGCGGTCGTCATCCCCGATGGCGCGAATATCCTGCACCATTGCAACACCGGTTCGCTGGCGGCCGTGGATTACGGCACGGCGCTGGGCGTGGTGCGGGCGGCCGTCGAGCAGGGGAAGAAGGTGCACGTCTGGGTGGACGAGACACGGCCCCGCCTGCAGGGGGCGCGGCTCACCGCCTGGGAGCTGATGCGCGACAACATTCCCATGACTCTCATCGTCGACAACGTTGCCGGCCAGCTCATGCGCACGGGGCGGGTGGACGTGGTGCTGTTCGGCGCTGACCGCGTGGCCGCCAACGGCGACGTGGCCAACAAGATCGGCACCTACAAGCTGGCCGTCTGCGCCCAGGAGAACGGCATCCCCCGTTACTCCGTGGTGCCCACCTCGACCATTGACCTCAGCCTGCCCCACGGCGACGCCATTCCCATCGAGGAGCGGGGCTGGGAGGAGGTGGCCTGTTTCGGCGGCGCGCAGGTGGCTCCCGACGGCGTGCCCGTGCTCAACCTCGCTTTCGACGTGACGCCGCACCGCTACCTGACGGGCATCATCACCGAAGAGGGCATCTGCTATCCGCCGTTTGAAGAGAGCCTGCGGCAAGCCAAGGAACGGGCCGAGGCCAGGATCAGAGGGGCATGAGGCAGGATGCAAGAAGCAAGAGGCAAGAAGCAGGGTGCCAGAGGCAGGACGCGGGATGCAGGGTGTGATCTATTGCGCTGATGCCCGGCGCATGGCCGAGGTGGACGACGATTCGGTTCAACTTGTCGCCTGTTCGCCGCCTTA
>JACNHM010000112.1 GCA_014383605.1 Chloroflexota bacterium | reverse complement strand
GCCCGGTAGAGCAGCAAGGCCAGAGCGATGACCACTCCGGTGACGACCGGTTGATAGAACGAAGAAACGTTCAGCAGGTTCAGACCGTTGTTGAGCACGGCGATGACCAGCACTCCCAGCAGCGTGCCTCCCAAGCCGCCCTCACCGCCAGCGAAGCTGGTGCCGCCGACCACCACGGCGGCGATGGCGTCGAATTCATAGCCCACAGCGGCTGTGGGCTGAGCAGAGTTGAGACGTGCTACCAGGATCATCCCCGCCAGCGCCGCCAGCAGACCGGAGGTGGCGTAGACAAACGAGATGTAGCGATCGGTGGCGATGCCGGCGTAGCGGGCGGCGACGGGGTTGTTGCCCAGGGCGAAAACATACTCCCCCACCCGTGTGCGGGTGAGCAGGACGTAGCTTGCCAGGAAGGCCAGGCCGGCGATGACGATGGGCATGGGGATCGGGCCGAGCGAACCAGTGCCCACAAAGCGGAAAGCGTCGGGCAGGCCGGTGATGGGGCGGCCTTGAGTGTAGGTCAGCGCCAGTCCCCGGGCGACCGTCATCATCCCCAACGTCGCCACAAAGGGCGGAACCCGCGCCTTGGTGATGATGGCCCCGTTGACCAGGCCCAATCCTGTCCCCAGGCTCAGTCCAGCCAGCACCGCCAGCGGGACGTTCACGCCCATCTGCAACAGATCGGCGGTGACCACGGTGCTCAGGGCCAGGATCGCTCCCACTGAAAGGTCAATTCCAGCCGTGAGGATGACAAAGGTCATCCCGACGGCGATGATGCCGTTGATGGTGGACTGGCGCAGCAAGTTGATACCGTTGCTCAACGTCAAGAAGCGATCGGAGAGCAGGCTGAGCACGGTGCAGAGCAGCAGGAAGGAGATGACCAGTCCGAACCGTTGTGATAGCTCACGAAGATTTAGGGTACGCATGGGCCTTGCTTCCTTCTCCGGTTAGAACACCACGCCAGCCACCAGGATGACGTTGGCATAGGGCGTAAACTCACCGCTGCGGACACCCGCGCGCGCCGGGCGAGTCTGCTCCTTGAAGGTGAGGTGGGTCACAGTCTCGATGGGCACGCCTCCCAGCACTTCCTCAAGCGCTTCGTAGAGGCCCGGGCTTGCTTCGAGCATCTCCTCGGCAACGATGGCCCGCTGCACCTGCATCTCCGTCAGCACGGCGCGCAGCGTGTCGAGAAAGGTGGGGATGCCTGCGGTCAGCGCCAGATCAAGGCGCGGCGTCTCCTGCGGGATGGGCAAGCCAGCAGCAGATGACCAGCGTGTCCACGTGGCCCAGGCCGGCGATGACCGACGACATGGGCTGGTTGAGTAGAGCGATCTTTTTCATGTTCTGTCTTCTCGAAAGGACTTCGTGGCTCCTTCGGCCAAAAACGTCTCCAATGCCCGGCGGGTGGGCAGGGAGGATTGGGCGCCCAGTTTGGTTGTGGCCAGAGCACCCGCGGCGTTCCCCCATGGCACTGCCTCGGCCAACGGTTTGCCCTCGGCCAGGGCCACGGCAAAGCCGGCTACAAAAGCATCGCCCGCCGCCGTAGTATCCACCGGCGTCACGTCAAAGGCAGGGAAAAGATGCGCCCCTTTCTCTCGCGCCAGCAGCGCACCCCGTTCGCCCAGGGTGAGGATCACGGTGCCCACACCCAGCTTTCGCAGTGCGCCGGCAGCCGCTTCCGCCTCGGCCTGACATCCAACGGGCATCCCCGTCAGTAGCGCCGTCTCGCTTTCGTTGGGGATGAGCACGTCCACGAGGGCCAAGAGCTCGGCGGGCAGCGGGCGGGCAGGGGCCGGGTTGAGGATAACCTGGACCTGGTAAGCGCGGGCAAGCTCTGCCGCTCGGATCACCGTCTCCAGTGGGCTTTCCAGTTGCAGGAGCAGCGCGTCGGCGCCGGTGATGACCGCTTCGGCGGCCTGCACATCGCTGGGGGAGAGGCGCATGTTGGCTCCGGAGGCGACGACGATACTGTTCTGCCCGGCGCCGTCCACCACGATAAGAGCCACGCCCGTAGCAGCTTCCTGGTCCTGGATGACGAAGGCGTGATCTACATCATCGGCGGCCAGGTTTTCGAGTAGGGAGCTGGCAAAGGCATCTTGTCCAACTCGTCCTACAAGTGACACCTGGGCTCCCAGCCGGGCAGCGGCCACAGCCTGGTTGGCGCCTTTTCCACCGGGCACGCTGCGGAATCCGCTGCCGATAATCGTCTCGCCCGGTTGGGGGATGCGCGGAGAGCAGACGATCAGGTCCATGTTCAAGCTACCGACGACGGTTATTCGTGCTGTCATGGGCCATTACCCTCCCCAGGGGGCCGTGGACTGGCGAACGAGGAGACTGGTTTCGAACACTCGTCGGCGCGCCGGCATCTCAAGATCGTTCATGCGCTCCAGCAACATCGTTGTCGCGATCACACCGATCTCATACTTGGGCTGAACTAGTGGTCAGAGGCGGATTGGCAAAAGAGGCCAGGCGCACGTCATCAAACCCGACCACCGATAGGTCAGCAGGGACCTGCGATCCGGCTTTCAGGGCTGCGCTGATGGCGCCGACGGCCATCAGGTCGTTGCAGGCGAAAATGGCTGTCGGGGGGGCGTCCATTGCGAGGAGTTGGCTTGCTGCGCGGTAGCCGCTGGCGTACTGGAAGTCACCCTTGACGATGAGGGCTTCGTCCACGGGAATGTCGCTTTCGTGCAGAGCCCGCCGGTAGCCGGTGATCCGTTCGGCGCTGGGCGTGATGTCCGAGGGGCCGATGATGCAGCCGATGCGGCGATGGCCCAGTTCGATCAGGTGACGGGTGGCCAGCCACCCTCCCTGAGCATTGTCGGTCAGCACCGAGTCTACGGCAGCGTTAGGGAGATCGCGGTCCACCAGCACCAGGGGCATCTGCCGCGCTTGCAGGTCGAGGATGCGTTCGGTGCTCAATCCAGCGGCCACAAAGAGGATACCGTCCACCCGCTTCTCAGCCAACATGTTGGTGTAGAGGAGTTCCTTGTCCAGGTCACCATCAGAGTTGCAGAGGATCACGCTGTAGCCCTGCCCGAAGCTGGTGTCTTCGACACCACGGGCCATCTCGGCGAAGAAGGGGTTGGCGTTGTCGGGGATAATCATGCCAAAGGTGTGGGTTTTGCCGCGGCGCAAGCTACGGGCCAGGCGATTGGGCTGATAACCCAGTTCGTCCATCGCCGCCAACACGCGCTGACGTAACTCCTCGCTGACGGGACGAGTCTCGTTGATCACGTGGGATACTGTAGTGACGGAGACGCCAGCACGCTCCGCCACGTGGCGCATCGTCGTGATAATCCACCTCCCCGCAATCGTTTGCGAGCATTATAGCTCAAAAAAGGAGAGCTTGTCAAGTTGCCATTGTTCACTGGACAGCATAGCCAGGAATGGGACATGCCGCTCTACGTCACGAGGTCCGTCGTCACGTGCACGGTACCGGCGTAGTTGAGCATGCACAGAAGCAGCCGTGGCCGTTGCCCCAGCAGCTGCTCTGCCGCTGTGAGATAGCGCCCGGCCTGTGCCACGTAATCCTCCTCGGCCAGCAAGGTCTCGAAGGCGGCCCGATCGCGCACATCGTCGGTCTTGAACCTGGACGGGATCGCTCAGGCAAGCATAGACCTCTCCCGCAGCGTTGAGGCATTCCCGGTACAGGCCGTCGAAGGTCATCAGACGCACGCCCATGGCGCCGCCGGCCTGGGCCAGCCGGCGACGCCAGGCGCGCACCTGCAGTTGGGTCGGGACGACGACGCGAGG
>JACNHM010000232.1 GCA_014383605.1 Chloroflexota bacterium | reverse complement strand
ATCAACCAGTGGTGCAACGTGGTGCGCTGGGAGATGCGCACGCGGCTCTTCCTGCGCACCTCCGAGTTCCTGTGGCAGGAGGGACATACCGCCCACGCCACGGCCGAGGAGGCGGTCGAGGAGACGCTGCGCATGTTGGGGGTCTACGCCGACTTCGCCATCAACGACGCCGCCATTCCCGTCATCCAGGGCAAGAAGAGCCAGCGGGAGAAGTTCGCCGGCGCGGTGGACAGCTACACCATCGAGGCCATGATGGGCAATGGCTGGGCGCTGCAATCGGGCACCAGCCACTTCCTGGGCCAGAACTTTGCCCAGGCCTTCGACATCAAGTTCCTCGACCGCAACAACGAGCTGCAATACGTCTGGACGACGAGCTGGGGCCTGAGCACGCGCATGGTCGGCGGCATCATCATGACCCACGGCGACGACCAGGGCTTGATCCTGCCGCCGGTGCTGGCGCCTCTCCAGGTGGTCATCGTGCCCATCTGGCGCAAAGAGGAGGAGCGCGTGGCCGTGCTGGAGGCGGCCGAGCGGGTGCGGGCACAACTGGCCGCCGGCTCCGTGCGGGTCAAACTGGACGACCGCGAGGAGGTCAGCCCCGGCTTCAAGTTCAACGACTGGGAGATGCGCGGCGTGCCTGTGCGGATCGAGATCGGGCCGCGGGACGTGGCCAAGGACGCGGTGGTGCTGGCGCGGCGCGACCGTCCGGGCAAGGCAGGCAAGACCTTCGGCGTGCCCACCGGTGGAGTGACCGAGGCGGTGAAAGCGATGCTGGACGAGGTGCAGGCGGCGCTGCTGCAGCGGGCCAGCGAGTTCCGCCAGGCCAATACGCACAGCGGCATCCGTGACTACGAGGAGTTCAAGGAGGTGCTGGCCGAGCAGGGCGGCTTCCTGCGCGTGCACTGGGCCGGCACCAGCGAAGACGAAGATCGGGTCAAGGAAGAGACCAAGGCCACCATCCGCTGCTACCCGCTGGAGACGGAGGAGGGGCCGGGGCGCTGCTTCTATACGGGTCAGGAGACGGAGTGCATCGCCATCTTCGCCCGGGCGTATTAAAGTTAGCAAGTTCCAAGGTTGCAGGTTTCAGGTTCAGGAGGGTTTCTCATGGCAAAAAGAAAAAAGCGTAAGAAACGACCCGGGTCTCGACCCCGCCGAACCACAGGCCCGCGTCAAGCACGCGAAGCAGTGGGCACAGCACCAGGTTTTGACCGTCGCACCATGGACAAGATCATGACCGACGTCACTCGGGCGATCGAGGAGCAGGGGTTGGAATCCATTGACGAGATCAATGCCTATCTGGCAGAGATGATGGTCAGTGGTGGCCCGCCCTCTCTCGAGCCGGCGACGCCGCTGGAGGAGGCCCAGGAGTTGATGTATGAGGCTTTCGAGGCCCGCGGGCGACGACGGGCGCAACTGGCGCAGCAAGCTCTGGAGATATGCCCGGACTGCGCCGATGCTTACGTCCTGCTGGCCGAAGAAACGACCAGAACTCCGCGAGAAGCACTGGCGCTCTATCGGAAAGGCGTGGAGGCTGCTGAGCGGGCGTTGGGGCCGGAGTTTTTCGAGGAAAACGCCGGGCATTTCTGGGGCATCGTCGAAAGTCGCCCCTACATGCGCGCCCGGATGGGCCTGGCGCAGGTTCTGTGGGCCACGGGCGATCAGGATGGTGCCATCGAACATGCTCAGGAGATGCTGCGCCTCAACCCCGGCGACAACCAGGGCGTGCGCTATCTGCTGATGCTCTGGCTCTTGGAGACCGAGCGGGATCAGGATCTGATGCCCCTTTTCGAGAAGTACCACGACGACGCCACGGCCGACGGCCTGTATCCGCAGGTGCTCTTCGCCTTTCGGCTGTATGGTGATGGCAGTGCAGCCCGTAAGCTCTTGAAAGAGGCCATGGAGTGGAATCCTCACGTGCCCGACTACTTGCTGGGCCGAAGGCGGCCGCCACATTTCCCTGGTCCCTATGTCGTCATTGGCGGCGAAGATGAGGCTGCTGCCCATGCAGTGGTGGCTTTGCCGCTGTGGCGCAAGACGCCGGGCGCGCTGGAGTGGCTGGCCGAAATGATAGAGGAATCCGGGAGAGGATAGTGGCTGGGGAAGAGGTGCTGCTTCTGCCCTGCAAACTTCATGGAATCGGTCAAAATCGCACGGCCTGGGGGAATCATCCCAGGCCGTGTTTTTGTTGATCTCGGCTTACCCGACCCAGGTTCACACCTTGGCGGGGGTGGGCTTGCGGATTCTCTGGGAAAGGTGCGCCGCGCAAGCGGGACACGCGATTTGACAAGGCTTCGTGTCTGTGATATAGTCCAGTCGGACTAAGTAGTCAGAATGGACTAATCATCATGGCTTATAAGCAGGCAGCCGATGCCGGGAGGAAGGGGCGATGGAGAGAAAACTGCTTCTGCTAGGGTTGTTGCGCGGGCAGGAGATGCACGGCTATCAACTTAACGAGCTCATTGACGGCCGCCTGGGCGCAAGCGTGCACTTGAAGAAACCAACAGCCTACCGCTTGCTCAACAAGATGGCCGATGAGGGCTGGGTCACTTTCCGAGAGGAGCAAGACGGGAATCGCCCTCTGCGACGCGTCTACGCCGTCACGCCCATGGGTGAAGAAGCCTTCCAGAGACTGCTGCGCGAGAGCCTGGCCCACTACGAACCTGCTGGCTTCCTGGGAAACGTTGCTGTGCTGTTTCTGGAGGCGATCCCTGCTGAAGAGGCCGTGTTGCTGTTGCAGGAGCGGCGAGCAATCGTGGAAAGTGCGCTGCGAGCGACACGCTTTCATGAGGTGCACCACGAGAGCTCTTCGTTGCTGTTTCTGCATCAGACACGCCATCTGGCGACCGAATTGGAGTGGCTGGACGAGGTGATCGCCGGCCTCGAATCTGGCTCCCTGGATCATGCCTACGGCGAAGAAAAGTTCCACCAGGTGATGGCCGAAGTTGACAGCGAGCCGCGTGCTCGGCCCCATAAGGAGGTGCCTATCCATCGAGAGCAGGTCGAGGGGGACATGCTGCCTCACCCTCCCGTTGCTGCGCGCGTCCAGGCCGCCCCTGTCAGGGAAAGGCCCACGTGGCGCCCGGAGATTGATTAGGCGGCATGGTCAAGACGCGGTAACGAGAGCATCTGGACCAGAGCACACGGCCTGTGGGCATCCCCCAAGGCCGTGTGCTTGTTGGCATCGGTTCCCAGTGGTTCCGGCTAAGGTCTCACGGCAACCTATCTTTCACCCTCCGTCTCGCTGTCCAGCGCAGCATCCCACGGCCTCAGACGGGGCAGCCACCGCGCCACGTTCTCCCGGTAGCGCTGGTAGTCCTGGCCAAAACGCTGCTCCAGGCCGGGTTCTTCCACGAGCGGTATGTAGATCAGGTTGGACAGCAAGAAGAGGAGAAACCAGCCGAGCAGGAAGACAGAGCGCAGGAGCGCAGCTTCCCCCAGGAGGATGCAGAAAACGCCGCTGATCATGGGGTTGCGCACGTGCCGGTAGACGCCACGCACGACGAGTGTCCTGGTGGGGTCCCAGGGTGCCAGTGTGCCTTCCCCGACCACCGCAAACAGCCGAACCGTTTCCACCATCAAGAGGAGGCCGAGACAAACGAGGGCCAGGCCGAGAACGAGGGGGATCAGACTCAGTGGTGGCGATAAGGCCCAGCCCGGACTCACGGGCCGGGTCAGGAGGAGTATGACGCCCGGTATGACGATGGTCGCCATGATCGGCAGCAGGACGATGGCGCGTATATGCTTGGCGATTCTCACGCTTGTCT
>JACNHM010000539.1 GCA_014383605.1 Chloroflexota bacterium | reverse complement strand
TTAACATGCCGGCCTGTCAAGCCGGAGATCGCGGGTTCGAATCCCGTCGCTCCCGTAGACATCATCATCTTGCCACCCGGAACTGTTTGGCGACTACCTGATCGTACAGGTGGTGAGGGCAAGCAATGGTCAAGCAAGATGAGGCCAGAGAGCGTATCTCTGGCCTCGCTGCATTCTGGCAAGCCTCGCTTGCGTTCTTGCAGCACCACCAGGCGGCAGACAAGTGGAGTGCATTTCAGTCTCTTGGAAAATGTGGCGTCATAGCTCCTGAGCAACCCACGCTCACACAAGGAGAGAGAAAGTGATAATGAACTCGGGAGCGAATGAAGTCTGAATTGGTGGGCGAGCGCGGCAGTTCACCATAAGGGGCGCGAGGGAGTACTCCTTCGCTCCCCTTATGTTTTCTGCGCCACCGGCCTGTCCACTCCGGTTTTGATCTACACAGGGGAAAGTCGCACACGCCCACAACAGTGTTTATATTTGCGGCCGCTGCCGCAGGGACACGGGTCATTGCGTCCTACGCGACGATCTGGTTGGATGACCTGCCAGGCCAGGGCGCGCATGGCCGGTGCACTGTGAGCGAAGAAACGCCGATAGGCAGCACAGAAATGGTTGGGGCTTGCGATGTTGCCATTGGCGAGGAGACGGTATTTTGGACAGCCTCCATGACACAGGTGCAGGTACTCGCAGCGGCGACACTCTGCGGCCAATTCCTGTTTACGCCGCCGAAAGGCGTTGAATCGCTTGCCCTGGAGCAATGCGATCAGCGGGGTCTCCAAAAGGTTGCCCAACCGCCACACTGGCTCGACGAAGAAATCGCAGGCGTAGACGTCGCCGTTGTGTTCAACCACCACGTAATCACCACACCGCTCACGGTGGATGCATGAGGGATGCCGGCCGCTGACATAGGCGATGAGCAATTCGTCGAAGAAACGGATGTAAGCCGTGGGCTGACCGTCCTTGAGCCAGAGGTCAAAGGTACGGCACAGGAATTCTCCGTATTCGTCAGCCGAGATGCTGAAGGAGGCCAGGTTATGAGTGACCGGATCGCGCTCCACGCAGGGGATGAATTGCAGGTGGCGGAGGTCCTGTGCCAAAAAGAAGTGAAAGAGGTCTGCCGGATCGCATATGTTCTGTTTGGTGAGCGCCACCAGGATGTTGAAGGCCACGTTGTGCTGGTGCAGAACGCTCACGCCGCGCATGACACGTTGGAACGAGCCCTGCCCGGAGCGATCAACACGATGAGCGTCATGCATCTCGCCTGGGCCATCAAGGCTGACCCCGACCAGGAACCTGTACCGCCGCAGAAAACGTCCCCATTCATCGTTCAGCAACGTGGCATTGGTCTGCAAACCGTTGGTTACCGTCTGGCCGCGCCCATATCGTTGTTGCAGCGAGACGACTCTTTCGAAGAACTGCAGCCCCATCAGCGTTGGCTCGCCGCCCTGCCAACTGAAGCTAGCATGCTGGACGCTCAGGGCCATGACCTGTCTGATCAGCGAGTCTAGCACTTCATCAGGCATTCGATGCCGTCGGATCTCGGGATACAGCGCCCCTTTGTCCTTGTAGAAGCAATAGCTGCAGTTCAGATTGCAGTCAGCGCCGGCCGGCTTCACCAGCACACTGGCGAGGGGAGCCTCAGATGTATTCATGCTGCCCACTCAGCTTCTTTTCCCTGTCCATATGCGCGAGAAGGGGTCTACCTTGGTGTCACGCTCACCATGTCTGTCTCGGGGACGCGCCTCTCGAGGGGCCAAGTGGCCACGGCAGATTGCCAGGAGCGCCTCCATCGCCCAGCGAGTGCTTCAGCGGCAGCAGTTCATGGCAGAGCCCCTCGGCAATGAAGGCCGTGTCTGACTTGTGCACGACGAAGTTGCAACCCCACTCGATCCACCGTCGTTCCCGTTCGAGGCTGCCTGCGATGTGATGCACTCCAACGCCGACGCTTTTCTCCTGACACAGTCGTATCACCCGGCGCAGAGCCCACTCAAATGTCGGATGGTCGAAATCCTCTGGCATCCCATGGGAGACGGAGAAGTCATGGGGACCGATCAGCACGCCGTCTACACCCTCAATGGTCAGGAGGTCGGGCAGATTCGCCACCCCGGCGGGGCTTTCAATCATGATGATCAGCACCGAATCTTCGTTAAGGGTCTGCAAGTAGGTGGCTGTTTCGGGGCTCGGAAATTCCCCCTCGCCCAGCGCGGCGTGCAAAGCGGCACCCTTAAGAGGTCTGTATTTCACTGCCCCGACCAGCCGTCTCACCTGATCTGTGCTTTCGACATAGGGCACAATGACGCCGTGAGCGCCCAAGTCCAGGGCCATGGCGGCATAGGTGGACGAGGGCTCCGGGATGCGTAGGAGGGGGGCGATGCCATGGGCTGCGTACGCCTGGGCTGCCCAGGCGCACGTCTCGCGTCCGAGGGGTGTATGCTCGTTGTCCAGGAACACGAAGTCCAGCCCCAGGCGAGCGAAGAGGGCCGGCCAACGGGGTTGGCCGTAGCCCTCTAGACAGATGCCATATACCCGCTGGCCCGAGGCCAGCGCCTGCCGAAGCTCACTTCCTCGCATGTCAGCCTCACTATGCAACATGGTGATGATATATCATCGAATCGGATCTTGACAAGAGCGTTGAGAGGTGGTATAATAGAATTAGGATATCAGATATCTGCTATCCTATATCCGACAACATTATACCATACCCCCCAACTGACGTCAAAGGTTGAATGATGGGACAATCCTTCTCCAGGCCCACGTTGACAGAGGCTGTGCGCCAGTACCTGATGGAATTTATCATCAATAACAACCTCGACCCGGGCGATCCCCTCCCGCCGGAAACGCAGCTAGTACACGAACTGGGCGTCGGACGCAGTTCCGTGAGAGAAGCAGTGAAAGCCCTCCAGGCCCTTGGCTTTGTCGAGGTTCGTCACGGCGATGGCCTCTATGTCCGCGAGTTCAACTTTGACCCCGTCGTGGAGGCGCTCACTTACGGGCTGCGTTGGGATCCTGCCATCCTGTCAGAGTTGGTGCAGATCCGCGTGTGGTTGGAAACGGCAGTGATTGGCGACGCGGTCAGGCAGATGAGCCCAGAGCGCCTGCAGCAACTTGACACCATCATGGAAACCTGGACCAGGAAGGTAGAGGCTGGGCAGCCCTATTCCGAAGATGATCGTCAATTCCACCACACCTTGTACAAGGCCCTGAGCAATGCCACGTTGATCAAGCTGCTGGACGTCTTCTGGGTTGCCTTCGAGAACGTGGGCATTGAGGACATCAAGAAAGACCTGGATCCCGTGGAAACGCTGTGCGAGCACCAGGCTATCCTGGAGGCGGTGCGAGCAAGCGATGCTTCCCAGGCCCGACAGAGCCTCCAGCAGAGCTTTTTCAACATCCAACGGCGGATTGAGGAAGCGCTGAAACAGGAGCCGCCATCGTGAACCCCCGTGAGCGCGTGCTCAGCGCCCTTGACCACTGTGAGCCCGACCGGGTACCCGTTGACCTGGGGAGTTGTGGGCCGACAGGCATTCACGTCCAGGCCTACCAGCGCCTGCTCAACGTGCTCGGTATCGAGGAAGAGATCAAAATCTGGGATGTGGTCGGGCAACTCGCACGACCGTCCGAGGCTATTCTGGAACGGGTTGGCGCCGACGTGCGCGGCGTTCGGGTCGGGGGTGGCACCTACACTCCTGAGGTATTGTCGCAGACGGAGCTTGTTGATCAGTGGGGAGCAACCTGGCGATGCCCCGAAGGGGCGACCTGTTTCCACTTGGCCGTGCACCCGCTGCGAGAGGCCACTTTGGGTGACCTGGAGAACTATCCCTGGCCTGATGGCAAGAGGCCGGAACTTGTTGCCGGCCTGACTGAAAGAGCCAGGCATTTGCACGGAGAAACGCCCTATGCCGTTCTCGGCGAGGTTTCCGGCCACATCCTGGAACGGGCGCAAATGCTGCGGGGCTTCGATACGTTTTTGATAGATCTGATCGCTAACCGGCCCTTTGCCGAGGAGCTGATGGACCGCATCCTGGCCGTCGAGGTGGATCTCGTCTCCAATTTCCTGGACGCCGTCGGTCCCTATATTGACATCATCGCCTTCAAGGACGACCTCGCCATGCAAAGTGGCCCGCTGATTTCACCCAAGATGTTCCGCGAAATGATCAAACCGCGGTTGAGAAAGCTGGTCGAGATCATGCGCAGCAAAACGCAAGCCAGGGTTTGGTTTCACAGTTGCGGCTCCGTCGCCTACGCCATCCCTGATCTGCTTGATATCGGTATTGAGATTCTGAATCCGGTGCAGGTGATGGCCAGGGACATGGACCCGGCGCGCCTCAAGCGTCAGTTTGGCGATAATCTCGTCTTTTGGGGCGGCATAGATACCCAGCAGGTCCTGCCCTTTGGCACGCCAGACGATGTCCAGGCTGAAGTGAAACAGCGCATCGCCGAACTGGCTCCCAGCGGTGGTTACGTCTTGGCGAGCGTGCACAATATTGAGGCGGACGTGCCGGGAGAGAACGTGTGGGCCATGTTTCAGGCTGGCCGCCGGTATGGGCGTTACCCATTGCGGGCAAACTAAGAAGACGGAGATAGGATCGTGAAGCTGAAAGGCCTTATTGTTCCATTGATCACACCATTGAATCCAGACGAATCGTTAGATGAGGAGAGGCTAGCGCGGGTTGTCGAATATGTTCTGGAGGGAGGGGCCGACGGGATCTTCGCCCTCGGCTCGGCAGGGGAGTTCCCAAACCTGCGCAGCGCCAACAGGGAGCGCTTGGTACGGGCGGCCAAAGACCTGATCGGCGGCCGGGTCCCGCTCCTGGTCGGTATCGCCCGCGCCGGCACCCGGGAGACCGTGGAAGAAGGAAAGCGCATGGCGCGGCTGGGCGCGGATGCGTTCGTGGCACTGCCGCCCTACTATTACGTTCACAGCCAATCAGAGCTTGTAGCTCATTTCCAGACCATTGCCCACGCGCTGGACACGCCGCTGGTACTGTACAACATCCCTCAATTCGTCAAGCACACTATAGCCCCAGAGACGGTGGCCCGGTTGGCCGAAGACCCATCCATCATGGGCATCAAGAATACCGACTTGGACATGGACGCCTTTGACCGATTGCTGGCGATCAGGGATGCGCACCGGAACAGTTTCAGTGTCAGCCAGGGGGATCTGCCCAATGCAGCCGAATGCCTCTTGCGAGGCGCCGATGGCATCACCCTGGGCGTGGCCAGCGTTGCCCCGCGGCTGTGCAAGGAACTATACAACGCCGCCAAGGCAGGGGATAGGGATAGGGCTGAGGCCATTAACCGACGATTGATACATCTCGATCCGACCGGGCTATCTAAGTCTTGGTTCGCTGGCCTGAAGATGCTGGCCAGCCTGCTCGACCTGTGCGAGCCGATGGTGGCCATGCCCTTCGAGCCTTGCGGCCAGGATGATGCCGAGATCTTACGCCAGAGGCTGGTAGACGTGGGATTGCTCCCGCTGGAAGGAGGGTAGCCATGCCTGCGGCCGATGAGGTGGTCAGGCGACTGCTGGACTACTTCAAGGAACGGATTGACTTGGCCCACGTGGAACGGGTCAGAGTCAGGCATCTGGCAGCCCTCGACTACGAGGGGCTCGAGGTGCCCCCGCTGGTCTGCTACCTGCCCTACGAGGGCCAGGAGTTCCAGCCGTATCCTTATCCTGAGGCCTTCGCCGACCCGGCCAAGATGATGGTCAACGAGCTCCTGATCGGCTTCACATCACTCTACCACGCCGTCGAGTTAGGGGACGACGCCCCGTTGTGCCTGCGCCCAAACCTGGGCACCGGCATCATCGCCTCGATGTTTGGAGCCGAGATCCGCCTCGTCGAAAACAACATGCCCTGGGTCATGTCCCTGGGCAGCCTGTCATGCCTGCAGGCGATTGTGGATGCCCCGCTGCCAGACGTGCGCTTCGGTCTGGGGCAGCGAGTGATAGACCAGTACGATTACTATCATCACGCGCTGAGTGACTACCCGCGCTGTCAGGCGGCGTTCGAGCTGACGCTGCCTGACCTGCAGGGCCCTTTCGACACTGTCGAGTTGCTGTGGGGTTCGGAGATCTTTGTGGCTCTGTACACGCACACGGAGCTGGTCCGTGCTCTCCTTTCCAAGATCACGAACCTGATGCTGATCGTCTATGGCTTCCTGAAGGGCAGAATCCGTGACTCCTTGAGGCCTGGCTATCACTATCAACATGCCACCGGCGTGAAGGGCAATCTGTTGATCCGTGACGATTCGGCCATTTTGATGTCGCCGAAGATGTATCGGGAGATCGTGCAGCCTGTTGACGCCCGATTGGCCGCAGAGTTGGAGGGCGCTGGGATCCATTTCTGCGGCAATGGGCAGCATCAGGTGGACAACATGCTGGCTATTCCTGGGATGCAGTGCCTTGATTTGGGCCAGCCGGAGAAGATGGATCTGGACGCCATCTACGCCAAAGCCGCGGCTCGCCGGGTCCCTCTGGTGCGCCTGACGGTGCCCGAAGCGGACTTGACCGCCAGGCGTGTGCGGGAACGCTTTCCGCTGGGCGTGAGCCTGATCTATCAGGCGGAGAGCGTGGCTCAGGCTCGACGCCTGCGGCAGCGTTACTATTCGGAGACATGAGCTTACGAGGAATCAATAGAACCGTGGCAAACCAGTTGAGCGCTGAACACTTCCAAGCACTGAAGACCATAGACACGCCCACGGTCTGCAACGCCATCGAGCGGTTTGATGTACGCGGGCGGGTGGAAGGCTTTCTGGGCATGGACATCCGCTACCTGACGCCAGAACTGGGGACCATGGTGGGCTACGCCATCACCGTGACCGTGGACTCGACCACGCCGGAGGCTCCCCGCAGCAGCGAAGCCTGGCATGCCTGGCTGAAGGCCATGGCTGCCTCTCCCAAGCCGGCGGTCCTGGTATTCAAGGACGTGGGACCGACACCGCGCAAATCGGCCCACCTGGGCGAGGTCATGGGCACCATTGCCAAACGGCTGGGCGTGGTTGGCGTCGTGTGTGATGGCGGGCTGCGCGACATCCTGGAGCTCAGACGTCTGGAATTGCACTGCTTTGGCCCAGGGTTGGTACCTTCCCACGGCAACCCACGCCTGATTGAGGTCAACGTGCCCGTGGAGATAGATGGGGTGTGCATCGAACCGGGTGATCTGCTGCACGGGGATCTCAACGGTGTGACCACCGTTCCCCTGGCCATCGCCGATCAGGTGGCCGAGATGGCCGCCCGGATTCGGGAAGAAGAAGCACTATTGCTGGCCTACGTGAATGGGCCAGAGTGCACCGTGAAGGGGCTCTTTGCCCACACCGTCAGGCATTGAGTCCCGCACAGGAGAGAGTGTTGTGACCGTCACCAAAAACAGGGCTGGTCTTTTACCGGACGAACGCAGCGAACGTCCCAACATCCTCTGGATTGGGGTGGATCAGATGCGCAGCGATACGCCCGGCTGCTACGGCAACTCCGTCTGCTCCACGCCACACATAGATAGGCTGGCTACCGAGGGCGTCCGATTCAGCAATGCCTACGCGCCATGCGGCGTGTGTACTCCGGCTCGGGCATCCATGTTCACGGGTCTTCATGCCTTCAAACACGGCATGGGGACCAACTGCGACATGTATCACGCCCTGGCCAGCGAACTGCCCGATCCGGGGAGCCTCCTACACCACCGGCTCACACCGTTGGGCTATCGCTGCGCCTTCGCTGGTAAGTGGCACATCGGCACTCGGCTCGGCCCTGCAGAACATGGCTTCGAAGGGCTGAGCCTGCCGGGCTACGGCGACCTGAAACGGGAGCCAGAATACCAACGCTACCTGCAGGAGAGCGGCCTCGCCTATGGTCCCGTCTTGAATCCCGTCCATGGCAACGCCGGCCAGAAGACGCTGCTGGCGGGGCAGTGGAACGGCCCGTTGGAATCCACGCCCACGTACTACCTGGCGGATTACGCCATCGGCCTGCTGGAGCAGTTAGCCGCGAGCGGAGAGCCGTTCTTCCTGATCTGCCAGTTCTGGGGGCCGCACCCGCCCTACCTGCCCTCGGCAGAGTTCGCCGGCTGGCATGATCGTGGAGCCATAGAGCCGTGGATCAACTTCCGCGATGACTATCGCGGCAAACCGCAGAGCGTGATCCGTACCAGGTCAGACTTCTATCGCCTGCTACCCAGTGAGTGGTCGGGCTGGCGGGAACTCGTCGGCCTGTACTACGATTTCACAACCTTGGTGGATGCGCAGCTCGGGCGCATCCTGGCCCATTTGGATCAACTGGGGCTGGCCGAGGATACGTTGGTCATCTTCACCTCGGATCACGGCGACATGATCGGCAGCCATGGCGGGCTCTTTGACAAGGGTTTCATGTACGAAGAGGCCCACCGTGTGCCGTTGATCGTCCGCTGGCCAGCGCGCTTCCGCGGCAGCCACACCTGCGATGCTCTGGTCTACAACATGGACATCTTCCCGACCATCCTGGACATCCTGAGGCAGCCGGATGAGAGTCTGGACGGGCAATCGCTGCTGCCGCTCCTCGACGGCAGGTCGGACAGCCACGGGCGCGAGGCCATCTACCTGGAATTCCACGGGATGCGCTATCTCTACTCCCAGCGAGCGCTGGTCACTCGAGACGGCCACAAGTACATCTTCAACGCCGGCGATCTAGACGAAGTCTACGATCTCAACCAGGACCCCGGCGAATTGCACAATCTGATCGCCGAGAAGGCTTATCGGGAAAGCATTGAGAGCTTGCGCTGGCAGTTGATGCAGACTGCCGTCCGGATCGGTGATCCCATCAGAGACTACATCTTCAAGATCTTCGGTCGCTGGGAGGATCTTTCCGGACAGCCGGACGTCTCCGCCCCCATCTCAGGCATGCGATTGAGGAGCACAGTCCAATGAAAGCGTTCGCCGCCCCAGTGCAGGTTTTTGCCGAGGTAGACGTGCTGGTGTGCGGCGGTGGCCCGGCGGGCATCGGAGCAGCAGTGGCCGCAGCCCGCCAGGGAGCCCGCACCATGCTCATCGAGCAGCAAGGCTGTCTGGGTGGGGTGGCCACCAACGCCCTGGTCGGCGTCTGGCTGGGCAGCTACTCCCGCGACGGCGTCTACCCGGTGGTAGGAGGCATCTTCACCGAGATCGTGGATCGCCTGGTGGCTGAGGGGGCTGCCATCCCCGCCGGTGAGGATGTGCCCCCGCGATGGTCGCTCACAGGGGGGCAGGTGATGGCGGCGAAGGCCGGCGCTATCGGATCTGAGGGGGCCATGGGCTCGCGTCACGTAGGGTACGCTCCATGGCATGGCCGCACCGTGCCCTTCGAGTTCGAACCCTGCAAGCAGGTCTGTGAGCAGTTAGCGTTGGAGGCTGACGTGCGTCTCCGCTATTTCACCAGCACTGTCAGCCCCCGCGTGGAAGGTCAGCGAATCACGGGCGTGTTCATTCACTCTAAGAACGGGATGGAATTCGTCAAGGCAGGCGGGGTAGTGGACGCTACCGGCGATGCCGACGTTGCCTTTCGGGCCGGCTGTCCTACTGTGAAGGGGCGTCCCGAGGACGGCCTGATGTCGCCGGCGACGCTGATCTTCGTCGTCGAGGACGTGGACTCGCAGGCCTTGGAGCGCTACTGCCAGGAAACCGGTGACGTGCGCTTCCGCAGAGTGATCAGGGAGCTGAAACAGAGAGGCGAGTGGCCCTTCCCCTTCGAGATCATCATCTGCTGCGAGATGCCCCGGCGTGGCTGCTTCTTCATCAATACGCTGCGTCTGACCGGGATTGATGGCACCGATGCCGATGACCTGACTCGAGGCATGATCGAGGGTCGGCAACAGGCCATGAAGTTGATGGCTATTCTTCGCCGAGTTGTTCCCGGCTTTGCTCAGGCCAGGATGACCCAGACTTCCGCGGTGCTCGGCATCCGCGACACGCGGCGCATCGTAGGAGAGTATCAGGTGGCCATCGAAGACCTCATCGAGGGGCGGCGTTACCGCGACACGATTGCTCTCAGCGGCTACCAGTGGGATATGGCCGATCCCAGGCGCCCTTCCTATCAGCGTATGGAGGAGGTAGCCCTCGCCAAACCCTATGTGGAGATTCCTTATCGTAGCCTGTTGCCGCAGGGGATTGACAATCTGATCGTTGCCGGACGGTGTGTGTCGGCGGCCTGGGATGCGCTGGGCGTGCTGCGCATCATGCCGGCCTGCTTCGCCATGGGGCAGGCGGCGGGAACGGCCGCGGCCTGGGCCGCCGGCAATGGTCAGCCTTTGCAGGATCTGGATGTCGAGGCATTAAGAGCGGAACTGCGCTCTCAGGGAGCCATTTTGGCTCCGGAGGATTACTCGCCGTGACCGAGCCCAACATCCTGTTGATCATCACCGACCAGCAGAGGACAGACACGCTGGGTTTCATGGGGCGAACCCCTTGCCAAACGCCCAACATTGACCGATTGGCGGCCGAGGGGGTCTCGTTTGATCACAACATGACCACCAGTCCACTCTGCACGCCAGCCCGCGCCTCCATGTTCACTGGGCAGTATCCCCATCAGGTCAACATGATGCGGAATAACATCAGCCTACGTGCTGCTCCCACGCTGACCAACAGGCTCAAGACCCGGGGCTATCACACAGCTTATGCGGGTAAGTGGCACCTGGATGCTCAGGTACCCCCATACCTGCCGAAGGGGGCTTCGAGAGGCAACAAACGAGAGCCGGACGAACCAGCCCTACCGAACTGGTTTGATCGCCACGCAGGCCAGGAAACCAAGGAGTACTCCGAGTGGTGCAAGCGCAATGGGTTGCCCGATGGGTGGGCCTTCAACGATCCGGCGATGCGCACCCAGCGTACACCGTCCATGTCTATCCCAAGGACGGCGGTTCTGGACATGGAGCCCAACCAGACCATTGATGGCTGGATCACCGATCACGCCGTCCGCCTGTTTGAAGAGCGGCCCAGAGATAGACCCTTCTTCTTGGTCTGCGGCTATCAAGGCCCGCATCCGCCGTTCAAGATTCCGGAGCCCTACTACAGCATGTACGATCCACAGGACATCCCGGAGCCACCCAATTTCCGGCCTTCGACCCATAAGCCGCGAGCCAACACGACCAGCTTTTATCATCAGCTCTGGCTGGATCATGGCCAGGAGTGGGAAGCGTGGCAGAAGAGCATAGCCGTGTACTGGGGCTTCGTCACGCTCATAGATGATCAGATCGGCCGGTTGCTGAGCGTGCTGGAAGACGAGGGTATGCTCGACGACACGTTGATCATCTTTACCTCCGATCACGGCGAGATGCTGGGTCAACATGGGCTATGGCACAAAATGGTACCCTACGACGAAGCCATCAGGGTACCTCTGGTGATGCGCTACCCGCGTCGCATTGCCGCTGGTGTGAGGAGCCAGGCGGTCACGTCGGTTATTGACATTGCGCCTACCATATTGTCGGTGATCGGTGAGCAAATACCGGAGGAGATGGTAGGAAAGGACCTTGCGCCAGCATTCGAGGATGGCGCCGAGTTTCAGAGCGATCCTTTCCGTTTTGCCGAGCACAAGCCGTTGGGCGAATGGCATGGCGCCGCAGAGTGGCGACTGGTGACCAACAACAGGTTCAAGTACGTGTGGAACCAGGGAGACCTGGACGAGCTGTATGATCTGTTGGCAGATCCCTACGAAACGCTCAACCTGATTGACCGTGCGCACATGCAGCCTATCATTGCGGAGTACGGGTCTCAGTTGCGCTCCTGGATGGAAAAGACCTCGGACCCGCTTCTGGCCAGTTACGACACGGAGACCGGCACGGCCAGTGACTGATTGCCGCCGGGGGCAGCGTGATAGAAGCCCCTGCATCAGCAGGCCGCTGGCCTGGCATCAGGAGTTGGTGAAAGGGGGGAGCATAGACTTGGTCGCCGGTGGGCTTGCCAGCCCCCACCAGACGGATCGAACACCGGCAGAGGAGGTGATGCACAGTCCAAACAATACGAACCAGCGAGTGTGTACGTCAGCGCTGCCCATGCCGTCCACAGGAGGACGGCCGGAGCGCCACAACGGAGTGGAGCGTGCTCCACACAAGTCACTGATGTGCCATGCCATTGGCACGAATCCCAAGGAGGAATAGTCATGCGTAGGCTAAGTCTCATCTTCGGCATCTTCGTCGTCGCTGCCCTGATTCTAACCGCCTGCCCGGCGCCCACCCCGCAGATCGTCGAGGTGGAGAAGCCCGTGGTGGTGGAGAAGAAGGTTGTAGAGACCGTCGAGGTCGTGAAAGAAGTGCCCGTGGAGAAGATCATCAAGGAAACCGTGGAAGTCGTGGTGGAGAAGGAGGTTGTGGTCACTGCAACTCCTGCACCGGTCGAACAGGTCTACTACGAAGGCTTTCTGGCCGGCTGCACGGCTCTTGATCCACTGAACACGACCTGCGCCCACCGGCTGGACATGTACGTCAACCAGCCGCTCGTAGCCATCACCTGGCAGGGTGGCCTGAAGCCCCTCATGGCAGAAAGCTATGAGATGCAGGATGATGGCAAAATCTGGATCTTCCATATCCGCAAGGGTGTGAACTGGCACGACGGCACGCCGTTCACGGCCAAGGATGCGGTGTTCAGCTTCAATCTCTACGCCAATCCCAAGGTCGCCTCCCGCTGGGCTACCAAAGTCACGAGCATCCTGGGCTACGCGGACTTCAAGGCAGGCACGGCGGACAGTCTGGCTGGCGTGAGCGCGCTGGACGACTACACGCTGCGCGTAGAACTGACCAACGCCAGTATGCTTTGGCCCAAGCTGGAGCAAATCTTCATCGTTATGCTGCCAGAACACATTCTTGGCCAGGTGGCACCGGAAGAAGTCGCCACGCACCCCTACTGGACTCAGCGCGTGGGCACTGGGCCGTTCAAGTGGGTAAAATACGTCCCCGAGCAGTACATCGAGCTGGAACGGAACGAAGACTACTTCCTGGGCGCACCCAAGCTGGAGAAGATCTTCCTCCGGTTCTATGCCGACGCGGCCACACATATCGCGGCCCTGCAAAGCGGCGAGATTCACACCACCGCCTATGAGACCACCATCATCGGCATCGACGAGGCCAGGCTTGTCGGTAATCAGGAAGGCATTGACGTGTTCGTGATGGACAAGGGCTCCCCAGCCTTTATCCGCTTCAACCACAGCGACCCGTTGTTTGCCGACAAGCGCGTGCGTCAGGCGTTCCGCTACGCCATCGACGTGCAGACCTTGATGGACACGGTCTACAAGGGCAGCTATCCTGCCATCACGATGTTCCCGCAGGCGTGGACCTGGCCCGAGGGCATGAACACCTATCCCTACGATCCGGACAAGGCCCGCGAGCTACTGGCAGAGGCAGGATGGCCGGCTGACAAAGAGATCGACTTCATGTACCACTTCAAGGACCCGCTGAGCCAGGACCTGATCGTTGCCATGCAGCAGTATCTGGCGGAGGTGGGTGTGAAGATGACGCCGCGCCTCTCTGAGCCCGCTAACATCACGCAGGCATACAGCGACGGCACGTTCCAGGCAGGACTCTTCGGGCTGGGCATGGGGCTGGATCCGGCGACCGCCGCAGATGCGGTGCGCTGCGAAAGCCTCATCGCCCAGGGCTACTGCAACCCGAAAGTGGACGAGCTCTTCGCCAAGGGTCTAGCTCTCACGGATCAGGAAGAGCGCGCTCCGGTCTATCAAGAGATCGCAAGCATCCTGAACGAGGAACAGCCGTCCGCGTGGTTGTGGTACGACATCCGCCCGCTCGGCTTCCGCAGGGAGGCGGTTGGCCCCTATGAGCACTGGAGCGAGCAGAGGATTATCTACTTCAACCTGCCGGTGTACAACGAAGTCGAGACGTGGTACATTAAGTAGGTTGCCCGCTTTCCCGGGGATGGGTGAGGGGCAGCCCTCACCCATCCCTCCTAGTCGTCCTCAGACCTGGTCCGAGAAGCGGTGTGGAGCTGACGCCGCGACGGTTGCTTGAGTGGAGCAGGAGTCGTCCTGCAGGTTCTTCTGGGCAGGCTTTGCTTCGGGTGAGCGTGCAACCCGGCGGCTTGAGGTTGGGCTCTTGTGCACGTGGCATGATCCGGAGGTCGCATGACCAAGCACGTGATAGGCAGGTTATTGGTCAGCATCCCCATGCTGTTGGGGATCACGATCATCATCTTTGTGCTGGCCAATCTCATGCCCGGCGATGCGATTGGTGCCATGATGACCGATCAGTCGATCCTCACTGAAGAAACGATGGAGTTGCAGCGGGCACGCCTGGGGTTGGACAAGCCCATGGCTGTGCGCTACCTGCTGTGGGTGCAGCAGCTGTTGCGCGGCAACATGGGCTACTCCTACGTCAGCGGGCGTCCTATCGCCAAGGCCGTTGGCGAGCGCATAGTGCCCACGCTGGAGCTGATGGGGGTCTCTCTGATCTTCTCGCTCATCATCGGCATCTCATTAGGAATCGTCTCTGCACTCAAGCAGTATTCCATCGTGGACTACGTGCTCACCATCTTTGGCTTTGCAGGCATATCGATGCCCGTCTTTTTTGTGGGCATGCTGTTGATGCACTTCTTCGCCCTGAAGCTTCGCTGGCTGCCCACTTCGGGCATGGCCACGCCGGGCATACCGTTCAGCCTTGCCGATAACCTGAAGCATCTTGCTCTGCCAGCAGTGGCTATCGGCATCTTGCGCATCGCCGCCTTCATGCGCTACACGCGCGCAAGCATGTTGGATGTGTTGAAGTCCGACTACCTGGTCACGGCCCGCTCCAAGGGCTTGCCGGAGCGCGTGGTGCTGATCCGGCACGCCTTGCGCAACGCGCTCATCCCCATCGTCACCGTCGTGGGCCTGACACTGCCGGCCCTCTTGGCAGGTGCAGTGTTCATTGAGACCATCTTCCAGTGGCCAGGGATGGGGCGCTTGTATATCACCGCCGTGACGCACCGGGACTATCCGATGATCATGGGCGTGGCGCTTGTGACAACCATGATGGTGCTGTTCAGCAATCTGCTCGTGGACATCACGTACACGTTTGCCGATCCACGGATACGCTACCGGTAGGATCTACGACTGTTTCCAGAATCAAGTCATTCGTGCACGGAGCGAAGCATCCACATGGCTGAATTGGAGGAACTGAGGGAGCTAGGCCGGTCGGAAAGCCTGCTCGTGAAGCGCATCCGGCGCTTTCGTCGCCATAAGCTGGCCATGTTTGGGCTGATCATGCTGTCGTTGCTGGTCGTCAGCGCAGTCTTCGCGCCGTGGTTGAGCCGCTTTTCCTACCAGCAGTTGGATCTAGCCAATCGCTACTCCCCACCCAGCGCGACTCACTGGATGGGCTCAGACGGCACCGGCCGGGACATCTGGGCGCGACTGCTCCATGGTGGCCGGGTTTCGCTGTCGGTCGGACTGGTGGCAGTGTCCATCTCGACCGGCATCGGCATCATTCTTGGAGGACTGGCGGGCTACCTCCGGGGCGGCGTGGATGCAGCAATCATGCGGTTGACCGATATGGTCATGTGTTTCCCTCCCCTGATCGTCATTATCGTTCTGGTTGCTGCGTTGGGGCCCAGCATCTACAATACCATGGCGGCCATCGGCTTGCTGGCCTGGCCTGGAATAGCTCGCCTGGTGAGGGGCAGCTTCCTCTCGCTGCGAGAAACCGAGTTTGTGCAGGCGGCCCGCAGTATTGGCGCGTCCCCTGCGCGGATCATCTTCAAGCACATCTTGCCCAACGCGCTCGGGCCAGTGATCGTGGCAGCCACCTTAGGTGTTGCATCCGCTATCCTCATGGAGGCAGGCCTGTCCTTCCTGGGCCTCGGCGTGCCGCCCCCCACGCCCAGTTGGGGCAATATGCTCAACCAGGCTCAGAACCTGATCCTGGTGCAGGGCATGCCCTGGTTGTGGATCCCGGCGGGATTGGCGATCATCCTATCGGTGTTGAGCATCAACTTCGTCGGCGACGGATTGCGGGACGCGTTTGACCCGCGGCAGTTGGTGTGACATCTTTCCAGCTCAACAGAGGTCCACTGCGCTGGTGCATTGCGAACCAGATCGTCTTCACTGATGAACAGGCCAAGGATTCGTCTGACCCCAGAGGTAAGCGTGGTGAACGCCGCCGGCCCGTGGACCGTCGAGGTTGACCTGGGGCCCCAGGGATTGGCAGCCGGCGGCGCGCTGAAGCTGATCTGGGAGGACAGCGCCGGCTTTGCTAACAGCAGCAAGATGCAACCGGCCATCGCTGAGCACGACATCTCCATCACTTGCCCTCAAGGCGTTCCTTTCACCATCGAACAGGCCTGGCTCCCTCGCTGCGAGGATGGCCAGCAGATTATCTGCCGGGCACAGGCCCTCGTTCCCCCGCACGTCACGATCGCCATCACTTTCGGCGCCAGAGGCCACTGGCGACTGGGCAGCCAGGTTCACACCTACCGCCTGCGCGTCTACGAAGACGTGCATGGCAACGGCCTCTTCCGCGTTATCCCCAAGGGATGTGCGTTACGCTGTGTCGCCGACGCCCCAGCGCGGCTGGAGGCGACGCTGGGGCCGCCGGACGAGGCCGGCACGCTGCTGCTGTCCATCGGCCTGTGGGACTGCCACGGCAACCCTGCGCCGCAGAAAGTCACTGCCCAGGTAGACCTGTTCGGCAAGGGCGCGCTCGAGGTCAAGCTGGATGCGGAGACCGGCGCGCAGGTGCGCGTCCCCGCCGTGGAACAGCAGCCAGCCTGCTGCCGCGTGACCGTGCCAGAGTTGGGACTTGGTGCCACCTCGAACCCAGTGCCCTGGCTGCGGGATGTCGAAGACAGGCTCTTCTTCGGCGAGATCCACTGCCACACCGCGCTTTCCGACGGCATGCGGAGCGCGGACGATCTGTACACCTGGGCGCGAGACGTGCAGCGGCTGGACTTTGCTGCCGTCACCGACCACGAGTCGCATATCTATGGCTACAGCCTGTCGCGCAGCACGTGGCCTCTGGTGCGCGAAGCGGCAGCCCGCTACTACGAACCGGGCCGCTTTATGACGCTCCTGGGCTACGAGTGGAGCGCACCGACCCCGCTCCTGGACAGCGGGCATCACAACATTTACTTCCGTGACGCCGACGGTCCCTTTTTCACCTGCAGTGACCCTGTCACCGATTCCCTGCCCAAGCTTTTCGCTGCGTTGCATCGGTCAGGCCAGCCAACTCTGGTGGTGCCACACCACCCGGTGGCCTGCAAGAACGCTGCCGGCGTGCCGGACCCCTCACTGACCGTGGCTTGGAAGCACATGGACACCGACCTGGTACGGTTGGTGGAGATCTACAGCAAGTGGGGCTGCTCCGAGGCTGTGCCGGGCGACTTCCGCCCGCTGCGTTTCGCTGAAGTGGGTCACTCGGTGCTGGACGCGCTGGGGCGCGGCTACCGGCTGGGGTTCACCGCCGGCAGCGATAATCACACGGCCATGCCCGGCAGCGACCGCGAGGAGGACAGCCCTAACCTGCGATGGCCGCGCAGTGGATTGGTTGCTGTGTATGCGCCTGAACTGACCCGAGAGGCGATCTTCGATGCCTTGTACGCCCGCCGTTGCTACGCCACCAGCGGCCCACGCATCGTGCTCGACTTGCGGGTGAACGGGCACCCGATGGGAAGCGACATTGCCGTGACCGACCGTGCCGCGTCGCGGGTCCTTCGCGGGATGGTTGTCGGCACGGCCGAGATTGAGGCCGTCGAGATTGTCTCGCAGGGGCGTGTCGCCTGGCGCATCCTTGGCCACGGCTCGCCGAAGCTGTCTTTCGAGGTGGAAGACCCTGCTCCTCTCTCTGCGCCGGTCTACTACTACGCTCGTGTGCTCCAGGCAGATGGTGAGCGCGCCTGGTCTTCCCCCATCTGGGTGGAAGCCACGACCTGACTGCCCCCTAGACTTTAGAAACCCCAAAGCTGCCACTGCGTACATCCGACCATGCTTTCCTTTGCTTGGGATGACGGTGATGTCACATGGGGGATTGACCCCCGTCGCTCCCGCCAGAGACAGAAGCTGAGGTTACGCAGAAGCGTGGCCCTTCTGCATTCACTACTCCCGACGTGCCGAAACCCCAGTCCTGGGGCGTACACACACAAGGCCCCTCACTCCCGACGGAGCGAGGGGCCTTTGCTTTGACGTAGTCAACGGATGGACAGAAGACTACCTACAGTTTGTCCGTGTCCATCCACGTTCGTCCCTGTCCTACTCCGCCTCGCGGAACTCGCCCTCGACGACGTCCTCATCGCCGCCCGGCGCGCCACCGGCTTCGCCACCCGGCGGTGGCGGCGGGGCCTGCTGCTCGTACATGGCCGCGCCGATCTTCTGCAGGCTATCCGAGAGGCTCTGCGTCTTGCGCCGCAGCTCCTCCGTGCTGCCCGTCTCCAGGATTCCCCGCAGCCCGCCGATCTGGCTTTCCACCTCGCTGCGCACGTCGGCGGGAACCTTGTCCCCCTGCTCGCGCAGGGTCTTCTCCGCCTGGTAGATCATCGTGTCGGCGGCGTTGCGCGCCTCCACCCGCTCCCTGCGCTTGCGATCCTCCGCCGCATGGCCCTGCGCGTCCTTCACCATCTGCTCCACCTCCTCCTTGGCCAGACCGGAACTGGCGGTGATGGTGATGTGCTGCTCACGCCCCGTGGCCTTGTCCTGCGCCGAAACATTCAGGATGCCGTCGGCGTCAATGTCGAAGGTCACCTCGACCTGCGGGATGCCCCGCGGTGCCGGCGGAATGCCATCGAGGATGAAGCGACCCAGCGACTTGTTGTCCGCCGCCATGGGCCGCTCGCCCTGCAGCACGTTGATCTCCACCTGCGTCTGCCCGTCGGCAGCGGTGGAGAAGACCTGACTCTTGCGCACGGGGATGGTGGTGTTGCGCTCGATGAGCGGCGTGGCCACGCCGCCCAGGGTCTCGATGCTCAGCGTCAGCGGCGTGACGTCCAGCAACAGGACGTCCTTGACCTCGCCGGTCAGCACGCCGGCTTGGATAGCGGCGCCGACGCCCACCACCTCGTCGGGATTGATCCCCTTGTGCGGCTCTTTGCTGAAGTAGTCACGCACCAACTGCTGGATGGCCGGCGAGCGGGTCTGTCCGCCCGCCAGCACCACCTCGTCAATCTTCTGCGGCGTCAGCTTGGCATCTTCCAGAGCCTGCCGCAAGGGGCCGGCCGTGCGCTCCACCAGGTCAGCGGTGAGCTGCTCCAGCTTGGCCCGGGTGATGGTGATCTGCAGATGCTTGGGGCCGGTGGCGTCGGCGGTGATGAAGGGCAGATTGACCTCCGTTTGCATCACCGTCGAAAGCTCTACCTTGGCCTTCTCCGCCGCCTCCTTGAGCCGCTGCAGCGCCATGCGGTCCTGTCGCAGGTCAATGCCCTGATCCCGCCGAAACTCGTCGGCGATGTACTCAATGAGCCGCTGATCCCAGTCGTCGCCGCCCAGGAAGGTGTCGCCGCTGGTCGAATGCACCTCGAAGAGGTCCCGTTCCCCCTCCCGCCCCGCCTCTATCTCCAGGATGGAGATGTCGAAAGTGCCACCGCCCAGGTCGTAGACGGCGATGGTCTCGGTTTTCTCCTTCCCAAGCCCGTAGGCCAGGGTAGAAGCGGTGGGCTCGTTGATGATGCGCAGCACCTTCAGGCCGGCGATCTGGCCGGCGTCCTTGGTGGCCTGCCGCTGCGAGTCGTTGAAGTAGGCGGGGACGGTGATCACCGCCTCCACCACCGGCT
>JACNHM010000375.1 GCA_014383605.1 Chloroflexota bacterium | reverse complement strand
GTGGCCCATCAACTGACCACCAAACCCATCAACATCCTGTTGGTGGAAGACAACCCCGGCGACGTACGTCTGACGCAGGAGGCCCTCAAGGACGCTAAGATGGGCAGCACCCTGCACGTGGTCAAAGATGGCGTGCAGGCCCTGGCTTTCCTGCGCCGGCAGGATGGGCATGCCGATGCCCCCCGTCCGGACCTCATCCTGCTCGACCTGAACCTGCCCCGTAAAAACGGCCACGAGGTGCTGGCAGAGATCAAAGATCATCCCCATTTCCGCTGCATCCCCGTGGTCATCCTGACCGTCTCGCAGGACGACCGGGACATTGTCAAGACCTACGATCTACACGCCAACTGCTACATCTCCAAGCCGGCAGACCTGGATCAGTTCATCACGGTGGTCAAATCCATCCAAGACTTCTGGCTGACCATCGCCAGTCTGCCCCCGAACGAAGCGCTGTGCTGACAAGATGAGCGATCAATCCACAATGGAGTGTTCCGCATTCCGCAATCCGCAATCTGCAATGGTTCGACCTTTCGGAAACGACCTCGACGATCTCGTAAAACAGCCTCTGGCCGCAACCATACTTCCATAGAGTCATACTGAAACGTTAAGACTTTCGTAACTTTCTGGGGGTCAGCACGTCTGTGATTATGGAGATCTCAACAAAGACATCATATGACCAGCCAAACGCATCGCCGAAGAGAAGATTGGCAACCCTGGTGTGACCTCCCCATGCGCAGGATCTGACAACGACCATCAACGCCGCGTCCTGGGCAAACAGAGGGCAACGTTTGACATTCGAGGCAGGATTACCAATGGACTATGGCCATAAGATCAACCCGTCAATGGAGGATAACACCCAAGTTAGAGAGGGTGAGCCATGAGGAAACCGTTTTTCAGTCTTCGCTTCCGCCTGATCCTGCTGGTTCTGTTGGCCGTCCTCCCCGCGCTGGGGCTGATGCTCTACACAGGCCTGGAACAGCGCCGCCTGGCCGCCGCGGACGCCCAAGAGGAGGCGCTGCGGCTGGCCCAGCTCGCCGCCAACGATCACGAGCGACTGATCGAGCAGGCACGCCAGTTCCTCGCCGCCCTGGTCCAGCTCCCCGCTGTGCGCGATGGCGACACCGTAGCCTGCAGCGCCCTCTTCGCCGATCTGCTGAAACACTATCCAGCCTATACTGGCCTCACAGCGGCTGAGCCAGACGGCGACGTCTTCTGCAGCGCCACTCCCCTCGCCCAGCCGGTCAACTTTGCCGACCGCGCCTGGTTCCAGCGCCTCCTTCAAACTCGCGACTTCGTCGTCAGCGAGTACCTGATGGGCCGTATCAGCGGCCAGGCCGTACTCGTCCTCGCCTATCCTGCCCTCGACACGGCAGGCCAGCTCCGGGCTATCGTCACCACGGCACTGGCTCTGACGTGGCTCAACCAACTGGCCAGCGAGGCGCAGTTGCCGCAGGGTTCGACGCTCACTGTGATTGATCGCAACGGCACCATCCTGGCCCGTTCCCCCGACGCGGAGAAGTGGGTCGGACAGTCTGTGCCAGAGACATCCATCGTGGAGGCCATTCTGGCACGAGGCGAAGGGGTGGAAAGTGCTCCCGGTCTGGACGGCATCCCCCGCCTGTTTGCCTTCACGCCCCTGCGTGGCTCGCCCGAGGACAGCGTGTACGTCAGCATCGGCATTCCCACAGCGGTCGCCTACGCCGATGCCAACCGGGCGCTGGCCCGCAACTTAGCTGCGCTGGCGCTGATCGGGGCGCTGGCGCTCGCCGCAGCCTGGTTTGGCGGCAACCTGTTCATCCTGCGCCGGGTGAACGACCTGGTCAGCACCACGCAACGGTTGGCGTCCGGCGATCTGAGCGCCCGCACTGGCTTGCCTTACGGAGTCGGGGAGCTGAGCCAACTGGCCCGCACCTTTGACCACATGGCCGAAGCACTGGAACAGCGCGAGGCCGAGCGCAAGCAGGCAGAAGAAGCCCTGAAGGAGTACTCCGAGCGACTGGAAGAGATGGTCGAGGAACGCACCAGAGCACTGCGCGATGCCCAGGAGCAACTGGTGCGCTCTGAGAAGCTGGCCGTGCTGGGCCAACTGGCCGGCGGCGTGAGCCACGAGTTGCGCAACCCCCTGGGGGCCGTCAAGAACGCCGCCTACTTCCTCCGCATGGTCCTGCAGAAACCCGAGCCGGACGTGGCCGAGATGCTCCAGATCCTCGATCGGGAGGTCGACAACTGCGAACGCATCATCAGCAGCCTGCTGGACTTCGCCCAACCTCGGGAACTCGCCCTGCGCCAGGTGCACCTGCCTGAGGTGATCGAAGAAGCCCTGGCCCGAACCACCGTGCCCGAGAACGTAGAGGTGTTGACGCGCTACGCCGAGGCCTTGCCTCTCATCATGGCCGACCCCGATCAACTGGGGCTGGTCTTCGGCAACCTCATCCGCAACGCCATCCAGGCCATGCCCGGAGGCGGTCGCCTGACCATCACCGCGGCATACGTCGAGGGTGGCACTGTCCGCAATCCGCAATCCGCAATCCGCATTCAAGTATCCGATACCGGCGTAGGCATCTCCGAAGAACACATGGGGAAGATATTCGAGCCTCTGTTCACCACCAAGGCCAAGGGCATGGGACTGGGACTGGCGGTGAGCAAGACGCTGCTGGAAAGGCACGGGGGCACTATTGAAGTCGAAAGCCAGGTCGGGAAAGGAACGACCTTCACCGTGCGCTTGCCGCTGGCAAGCTAGGGTGCAGAGGTACAGAGGAGCAAAGGGGACGCAACACGCCGAGGCGTGATCAGGCGGGCACTTTTTCACCGAGGGCAGCCAGCACCGGGGCAATCTCGCTCAGGGTGTGAGGGCGAATGGGGATGCGGATGATTCTATCGGATTGGGCCAGGGGCGTGCCCCAGGTGAAGAGTTGGGCAACACTTTGGAGATCCAGGCCATAACAGAGGTTGGCTTCGTCGAGGTGTTGGATCAATTCATCGTCCAGGGCAGCCAATTCAGCTTCCTGCTCGGTCGTCAGCCGGCCGGCGCGATAGAGATCACCGAGTTGGTATCGCATCCCCCAGGTCTGCATGAACATCATCTGGTAGTGATGATGCTCAAAGTCATCCATGTCGGCCCACATGTCTGCCAGACCGGGTAGATCCTCAATCAGCAGTCTGTAGTTCAGAAGATAGGACTCAATGTGTTCGCGTGCAAAGGCAGAAGGATCCCAGTTATCGTTTGTGTTCATTCTTTCACCTATGTTGCATCAATCGTTGATGTTCTTTCCCGAAGATAGCGTTTGGTCCGCTGGCTTGAAAGCCGGTAGTGATGACTCCATAGCGCGCATTGTAGGCTACGAAGACGAAGGCCTCCGGCTGGGGCGCGTTCTGGACCTGCGATGGAGCCAGGAAACCGACCATGGGCTCAACGCGATACTTATAGGTCCATATTCGCGCCGCCGGATGTCTAACCGCGAGATGCAGGTCGGTCACGTATTGCCTGGCTGTCGTTCCCACAGGCCACTGCCGTTCAAGATGAATACGCTTCAGCAAGTGAAACTCAACGGATGGCAATTGCCTGGCCACCGATTTGCCCCAAACCGCAGCAAACTCGTCTCGCAGTCTGGGCGAAATTCGCACTGGCCGCAAGGCGAAGGGTGCCTGGGCCACGTGAGCCACAATCTGCGACAGTTCGTCCTCTGTTGCCCGCCGGCTGGATTCGATGAGCTCGACGATGAGGGCGTCCTATGTCCATTGCAATCTATTATAGCATTGGACGGCGGATGTGTCAAACACGCACGTTTTCACGCTTCACGTT
>JACNHM010000336.1 GCA_014383605.1 Chloroflexota bacterium | reverse complement strand
CCCGCTGCTGGGTGTAAAGGAGTTGCTGGAGTTTGGGGGTCACCTCCAACTGGAGATCCGAGTACTCCGAGGCACGGTGGCCGATCATTGGCGCCGCCTGGGCTTGCAGGATCTCGTCCCGGACATGCGTCGGGCCAGGGATGAAGAGCTTCTTGTACATCGTCGTACATCTTCCTTTCAGGGATACGTGTTATCCCTTGTGTGATGGGGTGGCGCACTGCCACCTGCGGCACATGACAATGCCGTTCCTGCTGCGGCCTGAGCTGCCGCCAGCGTGTGTTCGGAATGTCAAGCATGGCCAGGGCTCAGTCAGCCGGTGGCCACCAGCCAGCCTCAACCCAGAAACACCGGGCTTCAACGACATATTCGTTGTTGAGTCGCAAAGCCACCACTGTGGCCCGTCCGCAAGGCGTAAGGCCAACGATGAGTGTGCCATCTGGGCTCCAGGCAAAGTGCTCGCGCCAGCGTTGCGTGCGGGGGTTGAATAACACCACACGCTCTCCTGTAAACGGGTCTACAGCATGGGTACGGTCTCCCTTGAACTCGTTGCAGCGATGACAAGCCAGCCAGAGATTTTCGCGCACGGTCAATCCACCGGCTGCTTCGGGTATGATGTGCTCGATTTCCAACGGCATCCCGGTCAGCACCTCAGGGCTGCGGCAGTACCCGCAACGCCGACCAGCATCGGCACGTATCTGCTGTCGGAGTTCGACGGGGATGTACGCGGGCGTCACGCTTGCGCTTCCAGTTCGGCCAGCGTCGGCAGCCGGTAGCCACGCCACTTGAGCAGCACGTACGCGTAGGCTTTGCGCAGCATCAGTTGGTCGGCTTCCCGGCGCAGTTGGGCCAGCGTTGCACGTTCAGGTTTGGTGATGGTGCCCAGGCGGTTCTTTTCCAACAGAAAGCCGATCTGCTCTTGCTGCTCCGGGCTGACTGCGCTGCGAGCAACCCGCCAAAGGGCATCGTCGTTCAGAACCTCCAGTGCCAGCAGGTCACCACGCATCTTGGCTGGCAAGTCGTCGGGCAGAGGCGGAATGTTGGAATCGAGCGTTTGCACGACCACGCTTTCCAGAGGGCGGCGGGTCAGTTCGGCCAGCCGTTCGAGGCGGCGGTACAAAGGTGGGGGCATTTGAATGGCTATCGTCTGGACGGTCATGATTGTCCCTCCCTACTTGAGCATCAGCGGCAGGTACAGTTCCCGAGCAATGGTGCCCACGCGCTCCAGCCCCAGGTCGGCCAGAGTGACCTCCAAAGTGAAGGTATCGCCGAGGGTGGCTCCTTCCGCCGGCTTCAGGGGGAGAGCATAGCTGCCGTTGGCATTGGCGATGTCCACAGTGAGGTCCTGGTTGCCGGCGGCAAAGACTGCTGGCCCGCTCAGCGTGGCGATGAGCGTCGCCGGCACGGGGATGTTGCCGTACACTACATCTACTGTTGCACCATGGGATGGCAGCAACAGTGGCCCTTCCGGGTCGCGCCAGTTGAGCCAGGGGCCGGTGGGGGTAGCAGTAGGCGTGGGCGTCGATGTTGGCGTGGGAGTGGCTGTTGGCGTACAGGTAGGCGTGGGTGTCCGGGTGGGCGGGTAGGGGACGTTTGTTTTCCAGATGCCACTTCCTTCGGTTCCGGCGAGGAGGATCTGGAAATTGGTAGGGGTCAGGGCCAGACTTCGGATCCGGAGATTCAATAGCCCGGTGTTCATCGGCGCCCAAGATGCTCCGGCATCTCTGGTGATGAAAACGCCTCCTTTGCCGGTGCCCGCAAAGAGTGTCTGATCACTGGCGTAGTCCGGCGAGACAAGCAGGGCTTCCACACTCTGGCCAGCTAGGCCAGTGTTAACAGCCGCCCAGGAATCTCCACTATCAGTCTCCAATGGCAGCCTCCCGCTCGTCGTCTATGGCGATGCCCTTGCGGATAGCCTCAGCCCGTGCCTGCTCTACGTTCTGTAAGAAGACCTCCGTACGCTCCTCGGCCGACAGGTGTCGCCGCACCTGAGACAGCTCTTCCACCCGGGCCATCGTGGCTAGCGTCTGCAGCGAGACCGGTCTGTTGGGGCGGAAGGGTCGCTTGCTTCCGTCGGGCGTGGTAAAGACCACAGGGAGGACGATGAGCAGCACGCGCTCAAGGATGGTATGTATCTCCTCTACCTTTGTCTCCAGATGTTCGATCTTGTGTCGCATCAGGTCAATGCCTGTCAGAATGTCCTGTTCTGCATACATAATCCTTCCCTCTCACGCGTATGCTGGCATCCCAATAACTTGTACCTGGAGTTGTTCCTTGACAACAGGCTTGCCCGATTCCAGCAACTGGTCTATAGCGTCTAACGTCGTGGCGTGATAGTAACGCTCACCACATTCCCGGCAGACCTCGGCCTCTACGTCGTCCACAATGTAGAGCTTCCGCCGAAACCAATGAATCTTGCGAACTTTCTTGCTGACAGTCTCACCACCACAGAACTCGCAAATCATCGTTCCACCTCCAGCGCATATGCGGTTATGATGAGTAGATCCTTGACCTCGTGGAATCGGCAGATCACGTGAACCAGTCGGCCATCCCTGGACGGCCCCTCAATACGGTATCGCGTTCCCCCTGAAGTCTCTGGTCATCCTCTTTTCGATTCGTCCTCGCAAAATGCACCGCTCGACGTCTGGGCGCTCCAATCCGTCGGCCCACATTTCTTCCTCTGCGTGGGCAGAGAGATAGTAACGCCTGTCAATCACCAACTGCCGGATTCTTTGCAGGGCACTCATGCCGATTGATCTCCACCCTGGCGAATAGTACCACCGAGATGCCCGCCTCAGAAAGCATCCACCCAACAACTGGGTGTCTGGGTAGAGCTGCCCTACGAGTCTACCACAAGCTGAACAGAAGAGCAAATCCATAATGTTTCGCGTGTGTGGATGCGGAGACCATGCTTGTATTGCGCCCGCTGCTCTTCTGTGATAAGCTGTGCCCGACACCCGACACATGGAGGAACGGGCGGAAATGCGCGAATTACTGCGCCAGGCAAGGGCATTCTTCATCACCCGCTGGCAGAAACTGCACGCTATTCTCACCGGGCCACCTGCTGATGCGGCGGCCTATCTCGACGAGCTGTTCACCTATTTCCCCTTCAGCGCTGTGGCGCGGCGCTGGCTGCGGGAACACGTACAGGTGGAGGTCAGAGACATGGTGAGCACGCAGGGTGGCGGTCTGTTCTTCCCCGGCCAGAACCGCGTGCAACTCGACACGGCCCAGTACGAAGCGGCCATCCACGAGCTGGCTCACGCCTGGTGGCACGCTCGCCGCGGCGGCCAGGAAGATGCTCTCATCGCTGCTGTGGTGCGGGCGGCTGGGGAGACTGATCCCCGCTTCGCCCGCGTCGCCGATCTCGCTCGCGGCTACGTCCACGGCCTGCCAGAGCAAGGGTTTCCCGGTTTCCTGTGCGATCGCAACGATGGGGAGATGTTCGCCGGCCTGGCCTCTGGCTGCATGGGCGACGTCCGCCTCCTGCCTTCCTATCTGCGCCATTTCTTGGCAGAGCTGTTCGACCTTCTGCCCTCAGATGCCCCACCACCGGAGCGTATAGCCTGGCATCGGTAGCCCCCCGGTTCTCGGCCCCATTCCGGCAATTCGCCTGGATGTTATGAAACCGCGAAGGCCTGGCGTGCTTTTCGATCCCTTTCGCGCATCTGGTAGTCTCCCCCTTCCGTGTTGATAGCTTTTCCCTTACCGCAGAGCACGCGGAGTACGCAGAGATCTTTTGGTTTCCTCAGCGTTCTCGGCGGTCTCTGCGGTCAAAAGGTGGCCGAAACTGGCGTCAACACAGTTGGGGGAGACTACCTGCACATCTCGTGCCTGCGAAAGTGCGGGGTGTGGTTTGCGCGCTGCCAGACATCGTGTTAAAATGTTCGATTGCCGCGTTAGCATGTGGTCAACCCCTGGGGCCGCGATCAATGACACATTCGCGGTGGCGCTCATACAAAGCCTGAGGGGGCAGCGTACATCAACCAGGGATTTCGCAGATCACACAGATGAGAATTGGACATAGATCGGTGAAACTCGTGTAGTCGGTGGTCATAAGGGTGCATTGAGAGTCGGCGAGCATGGCGCAGGATAAGCTGGTCATTCGGGGCGCACGAGAACATAACCTGAAAAACGTCAACGTGGAGATCCCCCGCGACAAGCTGGTGGTCATCACCGGCGTGTCCGGTTCGGGCAAGTCGAGCCTGGCTTTCGACACCATCTACGCCGAAGGCCAGCGCCGCTACGTGGAATCGCTCTCCACCTACGCGCGCCAGTTCCTGGGCCGCATGGAAAAGCCGGACGTGGATCAGATCGAGGGGTTGAGCCCGGCCATCTCCATTGATCAGAGGGGGGCCAGCAGTAATCCGCGCTCCACTGTGGGCACGGTGACGGAGATCTACGACTACCTGCGACTGCTCTACGCCCGCATCGGCCAGCCTCATTGTCCCCAGTGCGGCCAGCCCATCACCCAGCAGACGGCGCAGCAGATCGTGGATGCCATCTTGGATATGCCCGACGACAGCCGCGTCCAGATCCTGGCCCCGTTGATCAAAGACCGCAAAGGGGAGCACAAGGCGGTCTTCGACGATGTGCGCAGGGCCGGCTACGTGCGTGTGCGGGTAGATGGTCAGGTGCAGGACGTGGACGAGGAGATCCAGCTCGACCGCTACAAGATGCACACCATCGAGGCGGTGGTGGACCGTCTGATCATCCGGGACGGCGGCGACGGCACTGACGTCAGCCGACTGACCGATTCCGTGGAAACGGCGCTGAAACTCGGCGGCGGCGTGGTGGTGGTCAGCGACGTGACCGACCCGGAGCAGTCGCGAAATCGCCTTTTCTCCGAGCATTTCGCCTGTGTGCAATGCGGCATCTCCCTGCCGGAGATCGAGCCGCGCACCTTCAGCTTCAACAGCCCCCATGGCGCATGTCCTACCTGCACCGGGCTGGGCACGCAGATGGAATTCGATCCCGATCTGCTCATCCCCGACTCCGCACTGAGCCTGAGCGAGGGCGCGCTGCGTGCGCCGGGCTGGAGTTTACGTCAACGCGGCGAGCAAACGTACTACAGCCAGATCCTGCGCGCCGCCTGTCACCACTACAGCATTCCCTACAACGCACCGTGGGGCGAGCTGAGTGCTCGCCAGAAAGAAATCGTTCTCTATGGTGGCCGACGGGGCGACAAGATCACCGTTCAGTACCGTAACTCTGATGGCGGCGAGCGTGTCTATCAAACCACGTTCGAAGGGGTCATCCCCAATCTGCGACGCCGCTACCGGGAGACGTCGTCCGACTACATCCGGGGCGAGTTAGAGCGCTTCATGACCGTGCGCCCCTGTCCGGTGTGTGAGGGGAAGCGGCTGCGCCCCGAAGCGTTGGCGGTCATCGTAGAGGATAGGAACATCCATGAGGTCACGCGCATGAGCGTGACGGAGGTACTGCGCTGGATTGAGGGATTGCAGGGGGCTGATGGCAATGGCGATGAGGGCTCGGGTGATGGAAGCGATGCCTTCCGCCCGCTTCCTCTCGTCCGGCCCATCGCTTCTCCCTTGACAGATCGCCAGTACACCATTGCCCGCCAGGTTTTGAAAGAACTGCGTGATCGCCTGTCCTTCATGATCAATGTGGGCTTGGAGTACCTGACGCTGGATCGGCGAACGGCAACCCTCTCCGGCGGTGAGGCGCAGCGCATCCGCCTGGCGACGCAGATCGGCTCGCAGCTCATGGGCGTGCTGTACATCCTTGACGAGCCGAGCATTGGCCTGCACCAGCGGGACAACGCTCGCCTGATCCGCACGCTTGAGGGGATGCGCGACCTGGGCAACACGGTGCTCATCGTAGAGCATGATGAGGGCATGATGCGGGCGGCGGACTGGCTCGTTGACCTGGGGCCAGGGGCGGGCGAGCATGGCGGTGAGGTGGTGTGTGCTGGGCCGCTGCGGGAGATCGAGGCTTGTCCGCAGTCCATTACCGGTGCCTTCCTGCGGGGCGAGCGCGGCATTGGTGTGCCTGCCGTGCGCCATCAGGGGAATGGGAAGTACCTGATCGTCAAGCGGGCGGCGGAGAACAACCTGAAGCACATTGACGTGCGTTTCCCTTTGGGCAAGTTTATCTGCGTGACGGGCGTCAGCGGCAGCGGCAAGTCGAGCCTGGTGGTCGAGGTGCTGTACAAGGCCCTGGCACAGACCATGTACCGCGCCAAGGAAAAGCCGGGTTGCCACGAGGCCGTCCTGGGCCTGGAGAATCTGGACAAGGTGGTCAACATTGACCAGTCTCCCATCGGGCGGACGCCGCGCTCCAATCCGGCGACCTATACCAACGTCTTCACTTACATTCGAGAGCTCTTTGCCTCTCTGCCGGAGAGCAAAATGCGCGGCTACAAGCCTGGCCGGTTCAGCTTCAACGTCAGGGGGGGGCGCTGCGAGGCCTGTCGGGGTGATGGCACCATTCGCATCGAAATGCAATTCCTGCCCGACGTCTGGGTGCCGTGCGAGGTGTGCCTCGGCTTACGCTTCAACCGTGAGACGCTGCAGATCCGCTACAAAGGCCAGAACATCGCCGACGTGTTGGACATGACCGTTGGGGAAGCGCTGCGCTTCTTCCAGAACATCCCGCGCATCCGCAACAAGCTGCAGACGCTGTATGACGTAGGGCTGGGATACATTAGGCTGGGGCAGTCGGCGACCACGCTCAGTGGCGGCGAGGCGCAACGGGTGAAACTGAGCCGCGAGCTGAGCCGCCGTGCCACAGGCCGCACCCTTTACCTGCTGGACGAACCGACTACAGGCCTGCACTTCGCCGACGTCGAGAAGCTGTTGGCTGTGCTGTCACGGCTGGTGGATCAAGGCAACACGGTGATTGTCATTGAGCACAACCTGGACGTGATCAAGTACGCGGACTGGATCATTGACCTGGGGCCTGAGGGCGGGGATGGCGGCGGCTGGGTGATTGCCGAGGGCGCGCCTGAGCAGGTGGTCAAGGCCAAGAAATCGTACACAGGACAGTATCTGCAAAGCGTGTTGAATGGACACGGAGATCGAAGTGGGCGGACAATATCGGCAGGGGGCTGATGCGCAGTCCGGGGCAGTGGTATCGCGCAAATGTGTCTGCTGATTTGACAGAACATGGGTTACTTACTATAATACCTGATTGCCATTTTATGTCATCGTTTCGGTTGCCATATTCTTTGAGGGCAATGCGCACCACTTTTAACAGCCTGCCTTACCATCCCCGCCGGGGTGCCGCATCCGGGGGAAAGACGGCAGCGGACGTGGCTGTCCGCCGTGACCTTTCCCGGACCACCGAGTCCCATTGATGATCCTGAAGTCAGCCTTGTTTTTGTCATGAGGAGTTGTGCTTCCCAGGCCGGTGTACAACCACCTCTGGTTTTGTGCTAGCGTACACGTTCCGAAACTGAAGCGATCTAGCGAATCACTAGGAGTGTGCGATTGATGAAGAGAGACAACCATCGCTTGCGACGAAAATCCTATGCTCGCATTCCTGATATGCAGCCGCTGCCGCCGTTGATCGAAGTCCAGCTCGAATCCTATCGCTCGTTCGAAGAGGAAGGGTTGCGGGCGTTATTTGATGAACTCTCGCCCATCGTGAGCTTCAGCAAGAACCTGGAACTTCACTTTGGCGAGTACTGGTTTGGTGAGCCGCTATACACTGAGAAGGAATGCCGCGAGCGGGACATGACCTATGCCGTCCCGCTGCATGTCACGACGCGTCTCATCAACAAGGATACGGGTGAGGTCATCGAGCAGCCTGTTTTCATGGGCGATTTCCCGATGATGACGCCTCAAGGCACGTTTATCATCAATGGGGCGGAGCGGGTGGTGGTCAGCCAGCTCATTCGCTCGCCGGGGGCTTATTTCAGCATCGAAGAGGATCGCCGGACGGGGCGCGAGCTGTGCATGGCCAAATTGATCCCGGATCGCGGGGCCTGGTTGGAGTTCGATACCTCGAAGCGTGATGTCATTTCGGTCAAGGTCAATCGCAAGCGCAAGCTGTCGGTGACCACGCTCCTGCGCGCCTTGGGCTATGGTAGCGACGAGGAGTTGCTGGCGCTTTTCGCTCACGTGGACAATATGCCTGAACATCCCTATATCGCGGCGACGCTGGAAAGGGACCCCACCTCCACCCCCAACCGTGAAGATGCCGCGGCGGGGGTTGAGGCCGCGCTTTTGGACTTGTACAAGAAGATGCGGCCGGGCGATCCCGCCACGTTGGACAACGCCAGGGGCTTCTTGCAGAGTCTTCTGTTCATGCCGCGGCGCTATGACCTGGGAAAGGTGGGGCGCTACAAGCTCAGCCAGCGGCTTGGTTTGGATGTCCCACTGGACGTCCTCACTCTGACCGAAGAAGATCTGGTCAAAGTCGTGGAGCACATGATCCGCATCAACAATGGTGTCGAGGAGCCGGATGATATTGACCATCTGGGCAACCGACGGGTGAAGACGGTGGATGAGCTCATCCAGAACCAGTTTCGCATCGGCCTCCTGCGCATGGAACGCATGGTGCGGGAGCGGATGTCCACCCGCGATCCCGAACAACTTACACCGGCCACCCTGATCAACATCAGGCCGCTCACCGGGGCCATGCGCGAGTTCTTCGGGGCCAGCCAGCTCAGCCAATTCATGGATCAGACCAATCCCTTGACGGAATTGACGCATAAGCGCACACTCTCGGCGCTGGGGCCCGGAGGGTTGCGCCGCGAGCGGGCCGGCTTTGACGTGCGCGATGTGCATCACTCGCACTACGGTCGCATTTGTCCCATCGAAACACCCGAAGGGCCTAACATCGGGCTCATCGGTCGCCTGGCCTCCTATGCCCGGGTCAATGAATACGGGTTCATCGAAACACCCTATCGGCGCGTCATCCGCCGCGTGCCCAACCGGGCAGAAGAGCTGGTGGGAAAGATGTTGAGGGAGTCGGTGGTGGACCCCGATTCGGGAGAGGTGATCGCCGAAAAAGGTGCCGAGGTGGATGGGCCACTCGCCGAGCGCATCAGCCGCCTGGCTGAGCAGAAGCCTGAGGTACAGATTGTACCCACGGCCACCGATGAGTATATCTATCTGGGGGCCAATGATGAGGATCGCTATACTGTGGCCCAGGCTAATGCGCCCTTGGATGAGAACAATCGCCTCGTTGCCTCCCGCGTGTCTGTGCGGCAGAGCCAGCGTGTCTTGATCGAGAACGCGGAGCGGGTGGACTTCATGGACATCTCACCCAAGCAGATCGTGGGCATTTCTGCGGCGCTCATCCCCTTTTTGGAGCATGATGATGCCAACCGTGCGCTGATGGGTTCCAACATGCAGCGCCAGGCGGTGCCTCTTCTGCAACCTGAGGCCCCCCTTGTCGGCACGGGCATAGAATGGCCAGCGGCCCTCGACTCCGGCCAGTTGATCTTGGCCGAAGGCAGTGGGGAAGTGATCGGCGTGACCGGCGAGCAGATCACGGTATTGTACGATGATGGTGCCCAGCGAACCTATCGTTTGCGGAAATACGATCGCAGCAATCAGTCCACTTGCATTGACCAGAGGCCGAGGGTAGGAAAGGGCGAGCGCCTTGAGGAGGGCACGGTGCTGGTGGATACCAGCAGCATCCAAGGTGGCGAGCTAGCCCTGGGTCAGAATGTGCTGGTGGCCTTCATGTCCTGGGAAGGAGGCAACTACGAGGACGCCATCCTCATCAGCGAGCGGTTGGTGCAGGAGGACAAGTTCACCTCCATCCACATTGAGAAGCATGAGATCGAGGCCCGGGATACCAAGCTGGGGACCGAGGAGATCACGCGTGATATCCCGAACGTGGGAGAGGAAGCTCTCCGGTATCTCGATGAGGAAGGCATCATTCGCATCGGCGCTCGCGTGGAACCGGGGGACATCCTGGTGGGCAAGATCACGCCGAAGGGGGAGACGGAACTGAGTCCCGAGGAGCGGTTGCTACGGGCCATCTTCGGGGAAAAGGCGCGGGAGGTCAAAGACTCCTCCCTGCGCTTGCCGCACGGCGAGAAAGGCAAGATCATTGACGTCAAAGTCTTCAGCCGTGACGAGCACCGCGATCTGCCCGCGGGTGTGGAGAAGATGTCTCGGGTGATGGTGGCGCAGAAGCGCAAGATCAAAGAGGGCGACAAGATGGCCGGTCGCCATGGCAACAAAGGGGTGATCTCCAGTGTTGTGCCCACAGTGGATATGCCCTTCCTGGCCGACGGCACGCCGATAGACATCATTCTCAACCCTCTGGGCGTGCCTGGACGCATGAACCTTGGGCAGATTCTGGAAACTCACTTGGGCTGGGCGGCTGACCGCCTGGGTTTCCATGCCGAATCTCCCGTCTTCGACGGAGCCAGTGAGGGTGAGATCGAGGCCGAACTGGCTCGGGCCTGGCTCATTGAGCGCGCCTGGGAGAAGGCCACCAAGCGTGCCTGGGACTGGGCCCAAGAGCAGGAAATCCCCGAAGAGCTTCTGGAGGATGATGATCACGTTCGCTCGCTCTATCTGAGGGAGTGGCTGGGCGAGCGCGGCTACGACCCGGCCCGCGTCATGGCCGACCGGACGTATGCGCGGCAGGCTATGCTGCGTGAGTGGCTCAGGGAATGGCCGCAAGGCTACGATCCAGATGACCTCTTGGTCCTCGATGATGATCCTCGATCTCCCCAGGAGCGGCGCCAGGCCGATGAGGTGGCGCGCAGGGTCTGCTTGCGAGAGTGGCTGAAACAGCAGGTTCGCGAGAATATGCGCGTGACTCGTTATGAGCCGCTGGAAATCGAAGCCGAGGATGGCTCGCTGGAGATGGACTATCGGCTGCAGCCGGAGGACGAGGATGAGCGAGCAGCACTCATGGCGGGAATGGACCGCATCTCGGCCCTCTCCGACGACGAGGTGACAGAGGAGACCCTGCGCTTGGCGCGAGAGGAAGGAATTCCTTTGCCCACCTGGGGCAAGACCTTTGTCTATGATGGCAAGAGGGGCGAGCGTTACGATCAGCCGGTGACCGTCGGTATCATCAACATGATGAAGCTCCACCACCTGGTCGAGGACAAGGTGCACGCGCGCTCCACTGGCCCTTATTCGCTGGTGACTCAACAACCGCTGGGAGGCAAGGCGCAGTTCGGCGGACAGCGCTTCGGCGAGATGGAGGTCTGGGCCCTGGAAGCGTACGGCGCAGCCCATGCGTTGCAGGAGATGCTGACCATCAAGTCCGACGATATGGTCGGGCGCGTCAAGGCTTACGAGGCCATTGTCAAGGGCGGGCCTATTGTGGCTCCTGGGGTGCCCGAAGGGTTCCGCGTGTTGGTCAAGGAACTGCAGTCCCTGGCGCTCTCCGTGGAAGTGATCAACGCTGAGGGCGAGGTCATACGCTTCGGTCGGGAGGAAGAACAGGAGAGGCTGCCCGAGTTGGGTTTCAGCCTCAGCGTTCCTGGCCCCATGAGCAGGGAGTTGCTGCAAGACGAAGAAGAAGACGAGATCTAGCGTGCTGGCAGGCATGTTTCGTTGCTGCGCTGCCGCTGCGAAGATCGCATAACCAAGATACACCGATGGACTAGTTTCTTTGAGAGGGATGGATCGTGCAAGTCAGTGATTTCGATGCCATTCGCATAGGATTAGCTTCGCCAAGCCAGATTCGTTCCTGGTCCCATGGCGAAGTGCTGAAACCGGAAACGATCAACTACCGCACACTGCGCCCGGAACGGGATGGCCTGTTCTGCGAGCGCATCTTCGGTCCCACCAAGGACTGGGAGTGCTATTGCGGCAAATACAAGCGCGTGCGCTTCCGCGGCGTGGTCTGTGAAAAGTGCGGCGTAGAGGTGGCACAGGCACGGGTGCGCCGCGAGCGCATGGGCCATATCGATCTGGCGTCGCCGGTGAGTCACATCTGGTACGTGAAGGGTGTGCCGAGCCGCATTGGCCTGTTGCTCAACATCTCGCCGCGCAAGCTGGAACGAGTGCTCTACTTTGCTCAGCACATCATCACCCGCGTGGATGAACAGGCCCGCTCTCGCACCCACCAGCGGCACGAGCGAGACCTGGCGATTCGTCTTGCCCGCCTGGAAGGGGAGATGACTTCCAAGATCGGGAGCATCGAAAACGATCGCGACGAGGCGTTGCTGGTCCTGGATGATGAGGCGGCAGCGAGCCTTGGTGAGCTGGAACAGCGGTTGGATGCGGGTACGAGTGAGGTGATGGGCCAGGCGAGCACGTTGCAGTCCAGCCTGGGGAGACGACAGGGGAAGAAGATCCGCAAGTCCATCCTGCTGCCGTGGCAAGAGGAACCCCTGGCTGAGCCCGGCGAGGTCATCGGCAGCGAGCATGTGAAGCGGCTGACCGACGCCGTGCAGGCTCGTCTGACTGAGATCGAGGCGCCCATCCGCCAAGAGCAGGAGGAGCAGCGCCAGATGTTCGCTGCCCGGCGAGACCTCCTCCGCCGTCAGGCTGATGAGGAGATCGAGGCGCTGCGTCAGCAGACCGAGGAACAGAAAGAAACCCTGCGCCAGGCTTCTGAAACGGCCATCGCTGAACTGAAGGATCTGGCCCCGCTGCAACTGCTGACCGAGGCCCGCTATCGGGAACTCCATGGGCGGTGGGGCAGCGTCTTCCAGGCGGGCATGGGGGCCGAGGCCATTCGCGACATCCTGAGTGACATGGATTTGGACAAGATGGCCCAGGAGCTGCGGCAAGAGATTGCCACGACCCGCTCCATGCAAAGGCGGGGGAAAGCGGTCAAACGGCTGCAGGTGGTGGAGGCCTTGCGCAAGAGCGGCAACAAGCCGGAGTGGATGATCCTCACCGTCTTGCCGGTCATTCCGCCCGAATTGCGCCCCATGGTGCAACTGGACGGCGGGCGTTTCGCCACTTCCGACCTCAATGACCTCTATCGCCGGGTCATCAATCGCAACAACCGCCTGCGGCGGCTGATCGAGTTGGGCGCGCCGGATGTCATCATCCGCAACGAGAAGCGCATGCTGCAGGAGGCGATTGACTCGCTCATTGACAACAGCCGCCGCGGCCGCGCCGTTTCCCGTTCCGGCAAGCGGAAGCTGAAGTCCCTGTCGGATCTGCTGAAGGGCAAACAGGGGCGCTTCCGCCGCAATCTGCTGGGCAAGCGGGTGGATTACTCTGGCCGCTCGGTGATCGTGGTCGGCCCCGAATTGAAGCTGCATCAATGTGGCCTGCCGAGGACGATGGCTCTGGAGCTTTTCAAGCCCTTCGTCATGCGCCGTCTGGTGGAGCAGAACTACGTCCAGAACATCAAGAGCGCCAAGCGATCTGTGGAGCGCCGCCGGCCCGAGGTCTGGGAAGTGCTGGAGGAGGTGGTCAAGGAGCGCCCCGTGCTGTTGAATCGGGCGCCCACGCTACACCGTCTGGGCTTCCAGGCCTTCGAGGTGGTGCTTACAGACGGTTATGCCCTCCGTATCCATCCTCTGGTGTGTGCGGCTTTCAACGCCGACTTCGATGGTGACCAGATGGCCGTGCACGTGCCCCTTTCTGAACAGGCAGTGAAGGAGGCGCGGGAGTTAATGCTCTCTTCGCACAATCTGTTGAAGCCGGCCAGTGGCGAGCCCATTGTCGGTCCTTCCAAGGATATGGTCTTGGGCTGCTACTACATGACCAGCGTGCTGCCCGGAGCCAAAGGTGAGGGGCGGATCTTCGCCGACTTCGACGAGCTTCGCCTGGCCTACGATCTAGGTCAGATAGACCTCCGAGCCTTGATCAAGGTACGTTTTGAGAGCGTCTTCGATGAAATGCCCCTGGCTGAGTTAGAGCTCAGTGATCGAGTGCTCAAAGCGCTGCAGAACGGCGGTCTAACCACTGTGGGTCAAGTGTTGGATCGCCTGGCCACTGGGCCGGAGACCCTTCTGGGAATCTCAGGCTTTGGTCCGGCGGCGTTGAAGGAACTGCAAGAGCGGTTGGCTGTCCGAAACCTGCCTTCCCGTCACTGGCCACGTGAGCGGCTCGTGGAAACGACGACAGGGCGGGTGATTTTCAACGAGGCCGTGCCATCGGAATTGCACTTCATCAACAACGCAGCACTGGAGAAGAAGGGGGTCAGTGAGATCGTCGCCGAGTGCTATCGGCGACTGGGCGAGGAGCGCACGGTGCAGCTCGTGGACGCGATCAAGAAGCTGGGCTTCGAGTTCGCCACCCGCAGCGGCTTGAGCATTGCCGTCAGTGACATTCACGTGCCCGAAGCGAAATCAGACATCCTGGCGCGCACGGAAGAGCTGGTGGAGAAAACGGAACGGCAGTACCGCCGTGGCCTGATCACGGAAGAGGAGCAGTACAACAAGGTCATTGAGCTGTGGACACGAGCCAGCGACGATATCACCCAGGAGGTGAGGAAGTATCTGGACCCGGCGCGAGGCTTGGGCGCGATGGTGGCCTCTGGCGCGACGAAAGGCGGCATCCAGCCCATTCGGCAGCTGGCCGGCATGCGCGGCCTGATGGCCGATCCTTCGGGCCGTATCATCGCCTTGCCCATCCGCTCCAACTTCCGCGAAGGCCTGGACACACTGGAGTACTTCCTCAGCACGCATGGTGCGCGCAAAGGGTTGGCCGATACCGCTCTGCGTACGGCCGACGCGGGCTATCTCACACGGCGTCTGGTGGACGTGGCGCAGGACGTGATCGTGAGCGTCGAGGACTGTGGCACCTCTGTCGGCATCTGGGTTGACCGAGAGGTGGATGTCGGCGAGGAGTTCGTTGAGCGCGTCATGGGGCGTGTGGCAGCAGCTACCATTGTCCATCCGGAGACAGGAGGGACACTGGTGTCCAGGGGAGAGCTTATCGACGAACAGGCCAGCTTGGAGCTGGATGAAGCTGGCGTGCCTCGGGCCTATGTCCGTTCCCCCTTGACCTGTGAGGCTTCCTTTGGCGTGTGTAGCCATTGTTACGGACAAGACCTGGCCCGCGGTGGCCCGGTCAACGTGGGTGAGGCTGTGGGCATCATCGCCGCGCAGTCCATCGGCGAGCCGGGCACCCAGCTCACGCTGCGCACGTTCCACACGGGTGGTGTGGCGGGCACCGAGGACATCACCCAAGGTCTGCCCCGCGTGGAAGAGCTTTTCGAAGCCCGTAACCCCAAGGGCGAGGCGGTCATCAGCGAAATAGACGGCTTGGTGAACGTCTACTGGGAGGGGGAAGAGCGCAAGATCAAGGTGACGAATAGCCACGTGGTGCAACGGGAGCATCTCATCCCCACCGGATATAACATGTGCGTTGATGATGGCGACCGCGTGCAGGAGGACACGGTCATCGCCCGCGGGAAGGATGGAACCGAGCTGTCCGAGATCCTGGCCGGCATAGACGGCCACATCTACTGGGAGGAGACGGATGACGGAGCACGCCTGGCAGTGGCACGCCGCGAAGAGTCTGAGGTGTGGGAAACGTCTATCTCTCCCTCGGCACGCGTGCGTGTCGAGAAGGGACAGCGGGTGCAGTCTGGCAATCAACTGACCGAAGGGCCGAAGAATCCGAAAGAGGTGCTGCGCATCCAGGGCGACGAGGCCTGTCAGCTTTACCTCTTGGAAGAAGTGCAGAAAGTCTATCGCTCCCAGGGCGTGGTCATTCACGACAAGCACATCGAGATCATCGTCCGCCAGATGCTGCGTTGGGTGCGCATCCGTTCGGGAGGAGACACCGGCCTCCTGCCCGGCGAGTTGGAGGACCGCTTCCATTTCAGGGAAGTGAATGAGCAGACACATCAGGTCAATGGCCAGCCGGCGGAAGGAAGTGTGGAGCTCTTGGGGCTCACCAAAGCGTCCTTGAACGCCAGCAGCTTCCTGTCGGCGGCTTCTTTCCAAGAGACGACCCGCGTGCTGACTGCTGCCGCGGTGCGCGGCGATCGCGATGAGTTGCGCGGCTTGAAAGAGAACGTGATCATCGGCAAGCTGATACCTGTGGGCAGTGGCTTCCGCGTGCGGCAGCGGCAGGAGGCAGAAAAGAGAGCGGCTGAAGAGCAGGCCTTTGAGCTTGCTGCTGAGATGGTAGCGCAGGAAATCGTGCAGGAAGGGGAGGAGGCTGAGGCTGTTGCCGCAGGCCAAGGCTTGATTCCTTCGCTAGCCAAGGCCTTGGCGAAAGTAGAGAAAGAAGAAAAGGCCTGGGCAGGTTTCGGGATGTTGGAGTACGACATCGGCGAGGATGATGCGGAGGAGATAGTGGCCGAGCCTGACGACCCTGGGGATGCCGCGGAGCAAGAGCTTGCCGACGATGACGCGTTGGAGGAATTGGAGGAAGAGGAAGAGGAAGAAGAAGAGGAAGAGGAGGATTCGCTCGTCTGAAGCCGCCATTGTGGATCGGAAATCGCTGCTCACGCGACTCGGCAAGGGTAGCGGCTTGCGCCCCACCGCCGCGCGTTCGTGAGGGGCGTGCGCAGCGAAAGCCCGGGGAGTACGAGGGATGTCCCCTCGCTTCCCATCCATCACTGCGCCTTGCGGCTTGCGCCCGCGAGTTCGTGAGGTGAAGGATTTGACGGCTAGAAGCTCGTGTGCTAAAATGTATATTTGTGGTCAGGTTCACCTGTCGCCTATCGGGGCATTCTCGTGATCATCTAGAGACTGCCAGGCTGTAACAGTATCTCAGGAGGAATAGAATTGCCAACATTCAATCAATTGGTGCGTGGGACTCGTAAGCCTATCCGCAAAAAGGGCAAGGCACCTGCTCTGCAGGGTAATCCCTTCAAGCGCGGGGTGTGCGTTCAGGTGCGCACGATGACGCCCAAGAAGCCCAACTCGGCGCTGCGCAAGATCGCTCGCGTGCGTCTTACCAACGGCATCGAGGTCACCGCGTACATTCCGGGCGAGGGACACACCTTGCAGGAGCACTCGGTGGTATTGGTGCGCGGCGGCCGCGTCAAAGACCTTCCGGGCGTCCGCTACCATGTGGTGCGCGGTGCACTGGATAGTTCTGGAGTGGATGCGCGCAAGCGAGGCCGCTCCAAGTACGGATCCAAACGATCGAAGAAGTGACGGTTATACAGCAGTAGGAGGCTACTATGCCGCGACGCTATCGTCCGTCGAAGCGGGAAGTTATCCCTGACCCGAAATATCAGAACGAGATGCTGACCCGCTTTGTTAACAAGTTAATGCTGCGGGGTAAGAAGAGTGTGGCGGAGCGCATCATGTATGATGCGCTGGACATCATCGAGAAGCGCGCTCAGAGTCCGGGGATCGAGGTGTTCGAGCAGGCGATCGTGAATGCTGCCCCTGTCTTGGAAGTCAAGTCGCGACGCGTGGGCGGCGCGACCTATCAGGTGCCCGTGGAAGTGTCTCCGGATCGCCGGATGAGTCTGTCCATGCGCTGGATCATCCGCCATGCCCGCGCGCGCTCGGGCAAGTCCATGGCCGAGAAGCTGGCCGCGGAGCTGATGGACACGGCCAAAGGCGTGGGGACGACGGTCAAGAAGAAGGAAGACACCCACAAAATGGCCGAGGCCAACCGTGCCTTTGCTCATTACCGATGGTAGTTTGTGGGTGCCTTTTCTGATCTACTGAGAACGAAGCAGAGACATGAGTAGCGATGGCTCGGGAATATCCTCTGCAACGCACACGAAATATAGGGATCATCGCCCACATTGATGCGGGCAAGACCACGACGACTGAGCGTATCCTCTACTACACCGGCAGGACACACCGCCTGGGCAATGTAGACGAGGGCACGACGGTGACCGACTGGATGGATCAGGAACGTGAGCGGGGGATCACCATCACTGCGGCGGCCGTCACCTGCGTCTGGAGGGAATATCAGATCAACATCGTGGACACGCCCGGCCACATTGACTTCACCGCCGAGGTGCAGCGCAGCCTGCGCGTGCTGGATGGCGGCGTGGTCATCTTCGACGCCGTGGCCGGCGTGGAGCCACAGTCGGAGACCGTATGGCGGCAGGCAGATCGTTTTGAGGTACCTCGCATCTGCTTCGTCAACAAGATGGATCGCATAGGGGCCAACTTCGAGCGCACCGTGGACATGATCCGCGAGCGGCTGGCTGCCAATCCTGCTGTGATTCAGCTCCCGCTGGGCAAAGAGGCTGATTTCGAGGGGGTCGTTGACCTGCTGGAGGAACGAGCCTGGGTTTTTCCTGCGGAGGAGCTGGGGGCGCGACAACAGGAGGCGCAGATACCTTCCTGGATGCAAGAGGAAGTGCGGCAGCAGCGGGAAAAGCTGGTGGAACAGCTGGCAGAGGTGGACGAGGAAGTGCTGTGCCGCTATCTAGAGGAGGAGCCCTGCACTGCCGACGACCTGCGCGCTGCGTTGCGTCGGGCGGCGATTGCTGGCACCTTGGTGCCGGTGCTGTGTGGCTCGGCCTTGCGCAACAAGGGGATACAGCCGTTGCTCGACGCTGTAATGGAATACCTCCCCTCGCCTCTGGATATTCCGCCCATTGTGGGTGTCAACCCCTATACCGAGAAAGGAGAGCCTCGCCCTCCTGATCCCGAGGGGCCATTGGCAGCGCTGGTCTTCAAGATCGTATCTGATCCCTATGTGGGGCGTCTGGCTTACCTGCGCGTCTATTCGGGAACCTTGCGGCAGGGAGTGACCGTTCGCAATGCCAACAAGGAACGCAAGGAGCGCATGGGCCGCCTGCTGCGCATGAGGGCTAACAAGCGGGAAGATATCAATGAGGTCGAAGCCGGCGACATCGCCGCCGTGTTGGGGTTGAAGCACACCTTCACTGGTGAGACTCTGTGTGACCCGCAGGCGCCGATTATTCTGGAGTCCATCACCTTCCCAGAGCCTGTGATCTCGGTAGCTATCGAGCCGCGGACGCAGGCCGATCAGGATCGCATGAATGACGCCTTGCAGCGTCTGGCCGAGGAAGACCCCACGTTCCGGGTGAAGATGGACGAGCAGACTGCTCAGACCATTATCTCCGGCATGGGCGAACTACACCTCGAAGTGATGGTGGAGCGCATGCTGCGGGAATTCAGGGTGAAGGCCAATATAGGGCGGCCCCAGGTAACCTACAAGGAGACCATCACCCGACCTGTGCGAGCTGAAGGGCATTTCATCCGTCAAGCAGGCGGCAAGGGGCAGTACGGCCATGTGTGGCTGGAGCTGGAGCCCTTGGAGAAGGGGCAGGGCTTTGTTTTTGATAACCAGGTGGGGGAACAGGTGGTGCCAGCGGAGTTTGTCCCCGCTGTGGAACAGGGTGTGAGCGAGGCGATGGAAAGTGGGGTGTTGGCAGGCTACCCTCTGACCGACATCAGGGTTGCTTTGGTGGACGGCTCTTATGACGAGGAAGAGTCCTCACCCAGTGCCTTCAAAATTGCTGGCTCCATGGCTCTGCGCAACGGTGTGCAGGATGCCCATCCGGTATTGCTGGAACCAGTCATGGGTGTTGAGGCTGTCGTGCCGGAAGCCTTCACGGGTGAGGTGATCAGCGATCTGAGCCGTCGGCGAGGGCAGATTGAGGGACTGGAACCGCACTCACCAGGGGTACAGGCTGTGCGGGCCATGGTGCCGTTGGCTGAGATGTTCGGGTATGCGACCGGTTTGCGTTCAGCGACGCAGGGGCGAGGTACCTTCACGATGGAATTTTCCTGTTATGACGTCGTGCCGCCGGAGGTCATGCGGAGAATCCTCGGCTTGTGACTAAAGTGAGGTCTTGGATTTGCCAAGATGCGCGTTAGGCGTATAATGTTTGTTCGTATCACTGAGTATCTTGGCATATATTTGCCCTTGCACGAGGGCATCCAATGACTGTGTCTGGCCAATGAGGAACGCGGAACGCTGTGTTGTGTACCGTGTGTAGATGGGCGTTTCCGAGTTCCTCGTCTTTTGTTGCTCTGAGGAAGCAATTGCAAGGAGGTTGAAGTGTCCAAGAAGAAATTTGTGCGCGACAAGCCGCACCTGAACGTGGGGACCATCGG
>JACNHM010000293.1 GCA_014383605.1 Chloroflexota bacterium | reverse complement strand
GCCGGCCAGCACCGCCTCGATCTGATTGGCCTGCAACTCCAACAGCTTGCGCATGACCACCCTCCTTGAGCTACGCCAATTGCCGGATGACCGTCAGCACCTTCCCCTGCACCTCTACTTCGCTGGGATGATAGAAGAAGGGCTTGTACGTGGGGTTTGCTGGCTCCAACCGTACCCGGTCTCCGTGGCGATGGAAATACTTCAGCGTGGTCTCTTCCCCGCCCTTGACCCACACGGCAGCCATCTCGCCATCGTCCACGGTGCGCTGATGCTTCATGATCACGATATCGCCGTCGCCTACCAGGGCGTCAATCATCGAGTCGCCCTTCACCCGCAGTGCATAGACGTCGTCGTGTCCGCCGAGCATCTCCCGCGTCAGTTCCAGCGTCTCGCCAGCGAAGGGATTGTAGTCGGCGCTGGGCACGGGCAGCGGTTCGCCGGCGGCGATGCAGCCCAGCAGCGGCACGCGCACCGTCTCCGGATGGAACGGTTGCCCGTCGGCAGTGTACAGCAGCCGCAGCGCCCGCGACCTTCCCCGCTCTCGACTCACGTATCCCTTGTCCTCCAAATTGCCCAGGAGGCTGGCGATGCCATAGCCCTTGGACGAGAATCCCGCCGCGCCGGCCATCTCGTCACAACTGGGCACCTGCAGCCGCCGCAACTGCCGCTCCAGAAAATGGACAAGCTTCGCTTCTTTTTCTGTCAGTTCCGGTAACATCTGAACACCTCCCTCCTGACCACCAGCAGCCTTGACCTGGCCCTCTGTCACGCGCCAGGAGAACATTTGTTCTGATGCCATTATATCAGAACGTTTGTTCTCTGTCAAATCTGGAATCACAGATTCGCAGATAAGGCCAGACAGCACCACGTGATGCGGCAGAAGATCGAGGAGAGAGGGGAATGAGGAATGGAGGGGGAAAAAAGAGCAGACGAAGCCTGGCCGAACTTCCTGGGCCAGGCCCGCCACTGCCGAGTTCTCGCACCCCCACTGCCGCCGATATGCGCAGTGGGAATGGACGTCACCCGCCTGTGCTCAACTGGCGGTACCTGAGGCCCACGGGATCGGTCAGTTGTGTACCATATTGGTTAGTGAACACATTGCCGTTGTTCCAGTATTCATTAACGTAGGCCGTCCACCAGAGATGATGCCGTACGTAGCTCCGCTCTTCGAAAGCGTTCCACATCTGCCCCATGATATCGCAAGTACAACCTGGCGTGCAATTGCCTGTCATGTATTGTGGATCATCAGGGTGATCATCGGAGTTGGAAAGGACACCCCACTCAGACACGACGACAGGCTTTCCGGCCATCCAGGCCTGGCCCTGCTGCCAACTGCGGAAGTTGTCGAGATGGTTGCGAAGACGGCACCAGTCCAGTCTGCCCGACTCGCCCCAATACAGGTGGATATGTACCCCGTCTATGGGCGGAGCCCCACCGTACTCACTACGGTACGCGTCTTCGAAATCTTGCAGATAAACGGTCCCAATGCTGGAATGTACGGTGCCGCAACAGTACAGCTTGGCTGTGGAATCAGCAGGGTTGCTGCCCCTGCGCAAGACCTGATCCAGTTTGTGTAGGGCTTGCGCCGCCTGCTGAGGCGTGCAATTGGCCTGTTCCGCCAGTTCGGGTTCGTTGAAGGCCAGCCAGGTCAGCCCTTTGAGCTTGGTCGGGGAGGCGTTGATGAAGGCGCGGATGGCCGTTTCGTCCACGCTGGCCGCCCCCTGGGAGCAGCCAAACTGCATTGGGTAGTACACCAGGCCATTGTTGATGGCCGCCAGGGCCTTTGTGGCATCGTAGCCCCAGTGATGAACCGCTTTGGCACCGGCAGCCGCGATCTTCTGGGTGGAGATGCTGCTGGAGTATGTCCAGGTCAGTCCCTGTTTGGTCCCCGGCGACGGCGGGCGTGTGGGCGTTGCCGTGGGCGGAACCGACGTCGGCGTAGCAGTCGGCGTCGGTGTTGGCGTCCACCGAGACGTGGGCGTCGCTGTCGGTGTCCACCGAGACGTGGGCGTGGGCGTTGCGGTGTTGACCGGATCGCCGCCAGCATCGTAGCAGACTTCCACCCTGGCTGCCCACAGCGGGTCAGTATCATAGGCCCAGGCGCTGATGTTGTTGTCGGTGCCGGGATCGCTCTCGATCAGTATGGAGAAGGCATGGTAAGTTGACCACCCCGGACGGATGACGATTTCCTGCACCAAAGGCGCGATGTCCGGCGTGTCGAACCACGCCCCGGCCTCAGGCGGGGCATCCATGTTCCAGGCCACAGAGGCCACGGTATGCGGTCGGAGATGGGCCAGCGTATGGTCATCGGTGAAGGGCTGCGAGTCATCGGCAGTTTCTCCCCAGATGTGCACGTTCACCGGCATGCCCGTATGGTATTTGTATTTGAAGGAAAGCCAGGCCGCAGTGATGTTCGCCCCCTGAGGCACGGCCACGCCGGTGAAGCGCAGGCCGGTGGCATACTCCCAGCCACCTCCCCATTCGGGCTGACTGCCCAGGCGCACCCGATCTGAATTGGAGTTATTCTCCGGCGGCTCCACTAAACTCACCGTGGTGTCGTCGTTCGGACCACCGATCTGCCCTTCCCAGCAGACCAGGCCAGTGGGAGTCGAGGTAGCCGTGGGGGTTGCCGTGGGGGTTGCCGTCGGCGTCGCCGTCGGGGTGCGTGTCGGCGTGCGCGTCGGCGTCGCTGTGGGAGTCGCCGTCGGCGTCGCCGTTGGGGTGCGTGTCGGCGTGCGCGTCGGCGTCGCTGTGGGAGTCGCCGTCGGTGTCGCCGTCGGTGTGCGTGTCGGCGTATGCGTCGGCGTCGCCGTGGGCGTCGAGGTCGGTGTCGCGGTCGGTGTCGCCGTCGGTGTCGCCGTCGGTGTGCGTGTCGGCGTATGCGTCGGCGTCGCTGTGGGAGTTGCCGTCGGTGTCGCCGTCGGTGTGCGTGTCGGCGTGCGCGTCGGCGTCGCTGTGGGAGTTGCCGTCGGTGTCGCGGTCGGTGTGCGTGTCGGCGTATGCGTCGGCGTTGCTGTGGGAATCGCCGTCGGCGTCGAGGTTGGCGTTGCCGTCTGTGTGTGAGTTGGCGTTGCTGAGGGCGTGCGCGTCAGCGTGGGCGTGGGCGTGAGCTTTGGCGTCCACGTGGCCGTCGCCGTAGCGGTAGATGTCGCCTGGGGCGTCGGTGTCGGGGTGGGCTTGGGCGTCCACGTGACTGTCGGCGTCGCGGTGGGCGTCGCGGTGGGGGCCACTGTGACCGTCGCCGTCGGTGTGCTGGCCCCTGAGACGCCGCCCATGACCAAGGGCAGATAGTGCAGGTGCACCACTGGCGTCTCGATGGGGGTGGTCGCCGCAAAACCACCATCCGTCCCCCGGATGATAGCGATAATGACAAAACACACGAACAATCGTGTGACTATGCGTTTCACCAGGTCTCCTTGGCCAGCGCGTCGCAGCAATGTATGCCCCAGAAGCCCCTCGGAGCAGCGGATTTTAGCACACCTCGCAGTGGCTGTCAAGCACCATGCCGTCGCCAAGTTTGGACGCTGGCCAGCCCTGGTGTACAATGTGACCGAGGCAGCAACGGATCATCAGCCGCGGGGTTCTAATTCCTGAACGCGGGTGGATGGGTAGGTTGGTAGATTGGCGAACTGGCCTGCAAAGCCCAATGTGCCAGGGGTGCCATGAGCCCAATGCCAATAATTCCAAGAGGGCGTTGTGATGAAGAGCGTATACCACATATTGGCGACCGTCATAGGCTATCTGCTGGGCTCGCTCCCTGTGGGCTACCTGGTAGGCAAGCTGCACGGCGTGGACGTTCGGCAGCACGGCAGTGGGCGGACAGGCGGCACGAACGTCTGGCGAGCCACGGGGCAGATCTGGCCGCCGCTGCTGACGGTGCTGGGGGACATCGGCAAAGGATTGCTGGCGGTCTGGCTGGGACGGCGACTGGCAGGAAGCGAGCTGGCTGCGGCCCTGGCGGGCGCGGCCGCCGTCTTCGGCCACAACTGGCCGGTCTTCCTGCGCTTCAAAGGCGGCGGCGGCGGCATCACGGCCGGCGCTTGCCTGGTCATGCTCAACTGGGTGGCGGGCGCTATCACCGTGCCCTTAGCCATCCTGGCCCTATACCTCTCGCGCTACGCCTCGGTGGGCACGCTCTCGGTAGGCGGGGGCGGCTTGCTGGTGCTGCTCACCCTGCGGCTGGCCGCGCCCGGTCTGGCGCCCACAATTCACCTGCTGTACGGCCTGCTGGCCGCGGCCTGGATCGTCTGGGCGCTGCGTCCTAACATCCGGCGGCTGCTCCGCGGCACGGAACGGCGCATCACCTTGTGGTAGAGGTCAACATGTCACGCTACGTCATGGCTCTCGATCAGGGCACGACCAGTTCCCGCGCTATCCTCTTCGACCGCGCCGGCCAGCCCGTGGCCGCGGCGCAGGAGGAATTCCCGCAGATCTTCCCCCAGCCGGGCTGGGTAGAGCACAATCCCGAAGACATCTGGCGCACGCAGGTGGCTGTGGCGCAGCAGGCGATGGCGGAGGCCGGCGCCACCGCCGCCGACGTGGCCGCCATCGGCATCACCAACCAGCGGGAGACGACGGTGGTCTGGGATCGGCGCACGGGCAAGCCGGTGTACAACGCCATCGTCTGGCAATGCCGCCGCACCGCCGACCGCTGCGAAGCGCTCAAGGCCAGCGGGTTTGCCGAGACCATCCGTGCCCGCACCGGGCTGGTGACCGATGCCTACTTTTCGGGCACCAAGCTGGCCTGGATCCTGGACAACGTGACCGATGCCCGCGCCCGCGCCGCAGCGGGCGAGCTGGCCTTCGGCACGGTGGACACCTTCCTCCTCTGGCGGCTGAGCGGCGGCCGCATCCACGTCACCGACCACAGCAACGCCTCTCGCACGCTGCTCTTCAACATCCACACCCTGGACTGGGACGAGGAGATCCTGGCCGAGCTGCGCATCCCGCGCTGCCTGCTGCCCGACGTCCGTCCTTCCAGCGGTCTGTACGGCGAGACTGATCCCGACCTCTTCGGCGCGGCCATCCCGCTGGCCGGCGACGCGGGAGATCAGCAGGCGGCCACCTTCGGCCAGGCCTGCTACGCGGTGGGCATGGCCAAGAACACCTACGGCACCGGCTGCTTCATGCTGCTGAACACGGGCGAACAGGCCGTGCCCTCGGCACGGGGCCTGCTGACCACCATCGCCTGGGGGCTGGGCGGCCAAGTCATCTACGCCCTGGAGGGCAGCGTCTTCATCGCCGGCGCCGCCGTGCAGTGGCTGCGCGACGAACTGCGCATCATCGCAAACAGCGCCGATGTGGAGCCGCTGGCCGCTTCCGTGCCCGACCACGGCGGCGTCTACGTTGTGCCCGCTTTCGTGGGCCTGGGCGCGCCCTACTGGGACCCGTACGCCCGCGGGGCCATCCTGGGGCTGACGCGGGGCAGCAGTCGGGCGCACATCGCCCGCGCCACGCTGGAGTCCATCGCCTACCAAACGCGGGACGTGCTGGAAGCGATGCGCGCCGATTCGGGCATCGCCCTGAACGAGCTGCGAGTGGATGGCGGCGCGGTGCGCAACGACCTGCTGATGCAGTTTCAGGCCGACATCCTGGGCGTGCCGGTGCTGCGGCCGGTGGTGACGGAGACGACGGCGTTGGGCGCGGCCTACCTGGCCGGGCTGGCCGTGGGCTTCTGGCAGAATCAGCAGGAAATAGCCAACAACTGGGCCGTGGACAGGGCATTCGAGCCAGCCATGGGTGTCGAGCAGCGAGAGGAACTTTGCGCTGGCTGGAAGAAGGCGGTGGAGCGGGCGCGTGGTTGGGCGGAGCAATAGGGCAATGAAGGAGCGCAAGGTGGCCTTGGCCACCTTGCTTCGCGTCTGGGAGTAGCAGTGAATGGTGCGGAATCGTTCAAAAAGAAAAGAAAAGGGGCCCGCGAAGAAACAAAAACATACTTGACAACCACAATCATTCATGGTATAATTGAGTTGCTTCTACGAGTATCCCCTATCTGCGAAAACTGCTGAGTGACGATTCTTGTGTGTGGCGGTCCTGCTTAAGGAGAGACTTCTTGGCGTCGTCGAGCCTTCTCCCCGCCCAGCGGCGGGGAAGAATCCACGAATTGCTCCGAACTCAAGGTGCAGTCAAGGTCACCGATCTGAGCGAGAGGTTGAAGGTCTCGGAGATCACCATCCGCCGCGATTTAGAGGTGCTGGAGCAAGAGGGGATTCTGGAACGTACCCACGGCGGAGCCATCTACAGCCACCGCATGCGGGTGGAACCGCTGTACATGGAGAAGGACCGCATCCATCGGGATGAGAAAGAGTTGATCGGCCGCGCCGCGGCCCAGTTGGTAGAAGACGGCGATACACTGCTGATCAACAGCGGCTCCACCACGTTGCAGGTGATCCGTCATCTGGTGGGCAAGAAGAACATCCGCATCATCACCAGCAACGCAGGAGCTGTGCTTGCCGTTCAGGATAGCGATGTTGACCTCATGCTCATCGGTGGCTCCTTCCGTCCTCAGTCCAATTCCCTGGTAGGCCCGCTGGCCGTGCTGTCCCTGCAGCAGATTTACGGCAGCAAAGCCTTCATCGGCGTGGACGGCATCAGCGCCAAATATGGATTGACGACCCCCATCCTCCACGAGGCAGAAGTGGCCCGCCTGATCATCGAGCGCACCCGCGGCCTGGTGATCGTGGTGGCCGATCACAGCAAGCTGGGCGTGGTGGCCGACTTCGTCACCGCTCCTCTGGAAAAGGTGGACATTCTGGTCACCGACGGTGGTTTCGATGACGAGTATCGAAGCGGCCTGGAGGAGCCAGGGGTAAAGATCACCATCGCCTCTCATGACTCCATCAACCCATTCACCCGATAGCGACAGTCCATGAGAAGACTACCCTCCCTCCAAGACACCCCAGCACTTCAGATGATGATCACGAGGAGGTGATGCGACTGAACCATAGCGTGAAATAAGTTCTCTACAATGGCCACAATGGGGTGGTCGTCTCTGAGATTCAGAGACATCGGCATCTAAAGCAAACAAAACCAAGGAAGGAGAAACACAATCATGAAAGCACGCAAGCTTTTCGCGCTGGTCTCGCTGGTCGCAGCCGTGATGATGATCGTATCGGCCTGTGCCGTGCCATCGGCGCCAGCGCCGTCCGGCGAAGTGAAGGAAGTCGAGGTCACGCGCATCGTCGAGGTGACCCGAGTCGTGGAAACGGCCCCCCGGCAAGACATCCCCGAAGGAGCGACCGTCATTGACTTCTGGCACGCCTTTGGCGGCGGGCGCCAGCTGCTCATCGAGCGCATGGTGGCCGACTACAACTACACCCATCCGGGCACCTACGTTCGCGTAGAGTTCAAAGGATCCTACCGCGACACGCTGAACGCCGCCGTCCTGGCCGCGCAGCAGAAGAACGCCCCCCACCTCGTCCAGATCTTCGAGATCGGCTCGCAGTTGGCCCTCGACTCCGGCATCTTCGTGCCCATCGAGGATTACGTCATCGGCCCGGAGTTCCAGCCGGATGACTACATCGAAGGGGTGGCCAACTACTACCGCATTGGCGGCAAGTTCAACTCTATGCCCTGGAACTCGTCCAACCCCATCCTGTACTACAACAAGGACATGTTCCGCGCCGCCGGGCTGGATCCCGAGAAACCGCCCGAGACCTTCGAGGAAATGCTGGACGCTTGTGACAAGATCGTCTCCAGCGGAACGGCCAAGAACTGCATCTCCTGGCCGCTCCACGGCTGGTTCTTTGAGCAGTGGATGGCCAACATGGGCGCCGAGCTGGCTAACAATGGCAACGGCCGAGACGCCCGCGCCACCGAAGTCTATCTCACCGGCGACGCGGCCAAGACCATCGTGAACTGGTGGAAAGAGATGTCCGACAAGGGCTACTACGCCTACAGCGGCAAGCTGGAAGACTGGGATGGCTCCGATGCCATCTTTGTCTCCGGCCAGGCGGCCATGGAGATCACCTCCACCAGTGACGTGGTGCAGCGCCAGAACGACGCCAAGGCCAATGGCTTTGAGCTGGGCACCTCCTACCTGCCCTACCCGGCCAGCAGCGAGCGCGTGGGCGTCGTCGTGGGCGGGGCCAGCATCTGGATGACTGGCGGACATACCGACGAGGAAATGCAAGCGGCCAAGGACTTCGTCATCTGGTTCACTAACACCGAGAACGCCATCCGCTGGCACAAGGCCACCGGCTACTTCCCCATCCGCAAGTCGGCCGTGGACGTGTTGGAGGTGGAGAACTGGTTCGAGCTGAATCCGGCCTACACCAAGGCCTTCGACCAATTGCTGGAGACCAAGCCCGTACGCGCCACCCAGGGCGCGCTGATCGGCGCCTTCCCCGAGGTGCGCACCATCGTCGAGCAGGCGGTGGAGAAAGTGATCGCCGGCGTAGCCACCGTGGACGAGGCCCTGGAAGCGGCCAAGGTCGAAGCCGACAAGGCCATCCAGGACTACAACAAGTCGGTGGAGTAAGAGCCTATCCGAAATGTCTCGTCGCTCCCGCTGGACCTTACTCCAGCGGCGGACTAGGGTCCGCCTTGAGCGGTCTTTCGGATAAGTTCTAAACCCACTTGCCTGACCGAGAGGTTCATAGCTTTCTCGGAGTCTGCTGAAAGAGATCGGGTGACCTGGCTCAGGCAGCCGGTCGCCCGATCTCACTTTTTGGGAAAGGAGCAACCATGCAGCAAGCAAGGTTCAAAGGCAAACTGCTTCCCTGGATATTCCTATTTCCAACCCTGCTCATCCTGGCGATCTTTCTGTACTACCCCGTTGTTCAGACCTTTCGCCTGTCCACCTACCGGGTCGCCTTTCTGGGGCTGAAGAAGACGTTCACCGGCCTGGAAAACTTCGTGGACCTCTTCCAGGATGCCGGCTACCTGCACACCTTGCAGGTCACCGCCGTGATCACAGCGGTCGTCGTCATCGGTGGCCTGGGTCTCTCGCTGGCCATTGCCACGCTGGCCAATCGGGACATCCGCGGGGCTTCGATCTACCGTATTTTGCTCATCTGGCCCTACGCCCTCTCACCGGCGGTGGCCGGCGTGATCTGGCTCTTCATGTTCTCCCCCGGCTTTGGCGCGGTCAACTACTTGATGTACCGCATCACAGGCACCGAGTTGAACTGGCTGGGCAATCCCCGCCTGGCGGTGCTCCTGATCATCATGGCCAGCATCTGGAAGAACCTGGGCTACAACGTGGTCTTTTACCTGGCAGGCTTGCAGAATCTGAACCCAGAAGTGCTGGAAGCAGCCTCCATGGACGGCGCAGGCGGCTGGAAACGCTTCTGGTCGGTAACCTTTGCGCTGCTTTCCCCCATGACCTTCTTTCTCTTGATCACCAACATCACCTATTCCTTCTTCGATCTCTTCGGCATGATTGACCTGGTGACCAAGGGCGGGCCGTTGAACGCCACCAACGTGATGATCTACAACCTGTACCGCGATGGCTTTGAGTACTACAAGACCGGCCTGGCCGCAGCGCAGTCGGTCATTCTGTTCGCAGCCGTGGTCATCCTGACAGTGATCCAGTTCCGCACCAGCGGGCGGCGCGTACATTACGGAGGCTAACGATGAGTCGAAAACTTCGCCAGGACATCTTGACCCACGTTGTGTTGATCATTGTCTGCCTTCTCGTGCTATCGCCGGTGCTCTTTGCCGTATCGAAGTCCACGCAGACCCGCGCCCAGGTCTTTCACTATCCTCCCATCTTGGGGCCAGGCACAGCTTTGTTGGACAACTATCGCACGGCGTGGAGAACCTTCAGCCTGGGCCTGTACATGAAAAACAGCCTGATCATCGCCGCCATCGTGATGATCGCCAAGACCGTCTTTTCCATGCTATCCGGTCTGAGCCTGGTATACTTTGACTTCCCGCTCAAGAACCTTGTCTTTTACTTCGTCCTGTTCACGCTGATGATGCCCACCGAGATCATGATCATCGCCCTGTTCAATCTGGTCTCCGACCTGGGCTGGGGCAACAACTACGCCGCGCTGACCGTGCCCTTCCTGGCCAGTGCCACCGGCGTCTTCCTGTTCCGCCAGCACTTTTCCAGCATTCCGGCGGACATGGTGGATGCGGCCAGAGTGGACGGCGCCGGGCCGTTGCGCTTCCTGTGGAGCATCCTGGTGCCCATCTCATGGAACACTATCGGCGCCCTGGCCCTGATCCAGTTCATCTACATGTGGAACCAGTACATCTGGCCCCTGGTCATCATCCGGCAAAACGCCCGGCAGGTGGTGCAAGTGGGTCTAAGGGGCATGACCGCCCAACAGGACACGACCAACTGGGGCGTGGTCATGGCCGGGGCGGTTCTGGCTATGCTGCCCCCGCTGATCGTGTTCATCTTGTTGCACGAGCAATTCACGCGTGGATTTGCGCTGGGGCAGGAGAAATAGAACACGAAAGGCGCGAGAAGGCCACAGAAGGGCACGAAATGATGTCGGGCAAGCGCCGGATCGGGTGGCTGTTCGTTGTTCTGCTATTCCTGATAGGATGGGGAACGGGCTGCGTAGCACGGCAGCCTGCGTCCGTCAGCAAGGAGGCGGCGACAGCGGCCGTTCCCGGCGCCGCTCCATCCCGGCCATTGGTGATCGCCCATCGCGGGGCGCGCTCGCTAGCGCCCGAAAACACGCTGGCCGCTGCCCGCCAGGCGTGGGCCGCCGGCGCCGATCTCTGGGAGTTGGACGTCACCTTGACCGCCGACAAGGAGCCGGTGGTCATGCACGACGACACCTTGCGGCGCACCTGCAATGTCGAGGAGGTCTTTCCACAGCGACAACGGCAGCCGGTGGGACAGTTCACCCTGACCGAGGTCCAGAACCTGGATTGCGGTTCCTGGTTCAACGAAGAAGACCCCTTCGGCCAGATCGCTGCCGGGGCCGTATCCGAGGCGGATCAGCGTTCCTACGTGGGCGAGCAGGCTCCGTCGCTGCGCCGGGCCTTGGAATGGACTCTCGAACAGGGCTGGCGGGTGAACGTGGAACTGAAGCGTCAGCCCACAGCACAGGACGGGCGGGTTCTGGTCGAGAAGACCGTGGCCCTGATCGAGGAACTGGGCCTGGGGGACTCGGCCGTGATCTCCTCCTTCGAGCACGATTACCTGGCGCTCGTGGAGCAAGCGGCCTTTCATCCCACGACCCAAGCCGTGAGCAGCAAGCACATCCGTGACCTGCCCGCCTATCTGAACCAGACCGGCATTGACGGCTGCAACCCTAAGGCGCAAGCCTGGAGCGTCGGCGATCTGGCCGATCTGAGCCAACGGGGCATCGCGCTCAACGTCTGGACGGTCAACGACGAGCAGACCATGCGGGCGCTGATCAATGCCGGCGTGAGTGGCATCATCACCGACTACCCGCAACGGCTGGTGGAGATGCTCTCCGAACAGTAAACCTGTGCGCATGTACGCTCGCCCCCGCTGGCTGCTGCCGCCAGCACCGAACAGCGGATGCAGCCAGCCATCGGGGGCGGCTGCGCGCACCGGACAGACTTCAGCAGGCCAAGAAGAAACAACACATGCGAAACGTACTCAACATCGCTCATCGCGGCGCGCGCAGCCTGGCTCCCGAAAACACCATCGCCGCGGCGCGCAAAGGCATGGAAGTCGGCGCCGATATGTGGGAACTGGACGTTGCCGTGACCGCCGACGGTAAGCTCATCGTCTTCCACGACGACTCGTTGGCCCGCACCACCAATGCCCAACAGGTTTTCCCCGACCGTGCGCCCTGGACGTTCACCACCTTCACCCTGGACGAGTTGCGAAGACTGGACGCCGGCTCCTGGTTCGTGGAAAGCGATCCCTTCGGCCAGATCGCTGCCGGCGCGGTGACCGAGGCTGAACTGGCAGCCTATCCAGGCGAGCCCATCCCTACCCTGAGAGAGGCGCTGATATTCAGCAAAGAGCAGAACTGGTGCGCCAACGTAGAGTTGAAGCGGCTACCACCGCCCATGGAGCATTTCCCGGTGGTGGAGCATGTGTTGGCTCTGATTGACGCACTGGACATGGGGGACTGCGCTATCGTCTCCTCTTTCAACCACGACTGGCTACGCCAGGTTCGAGCACACAACCCCCGAATCAAGCTGCAAGCCCTGGTCGGCTATTGGAACACGGAGCCGCTGGAATGGGACCATCTGGAGTTCAGAACCTATAACCCACGTTACACCTTGATAGACGAAGGGCGAATCGGCGCCCTGAAGGAACTGGGCATTCATGTGATCCCCTGGGTGGTCAACGAGGAAGAGGACATGAAGCGATTCATTGCCGCCGGAGCGGCCGGCATATTCACCGACTTTCCACAGCGGCTGGCGGTTCTGTTGCAGCAAGAGGGAACTGGATGATGACATTTGGTTTCGACGCGCCGGCGACGACTGAGCGGTTGGCGACCATCGCTCCTGTCCTGCTGGAAGCCGGGTTCGAGTGGATAGAGATAGCCGACCGGGAGGAGCACACCCCCGGCTATTGGAAAGCACTGGACGAGATCGTCGCCCGTTATCGGCCGCGCCTGTCGGTCCACTGCCAGTACGAGCAGATCACCCCCACGGCGAAGAACAGGGAGATTCGGGAGGCTTCTCTGGCTGTGATCAAGCGGGGCGTTGACCTGGCGGCGCGCTGGGGTGCCAGCGTGGCGGTCATGCACGGGGGCCAGTCCAGCGTTGACTGGTCGCCCCCGCCTGGGCACCCGCTGCACGGGGCAGCCATGGAGGCATTGGCGGCGGATCGGGCACGTCACCACCGCCGATTGCGGGAGGTTCTGCCCGCCCTGGCCGATTACGCCACCGCGCGCGGCGTGCGGCTGGTGGTGGAGAATCTCTTCTTGCCCTGGGATTTGCTTCTTGCACCGCCAGAGGTGGCCGCGCTACTGGCCGGCGAACTGGCAGAGCAGGTGGGCATGTGCCTGGACATCGGCCACGCCCATGTGGCCGGGTTTGCTCCCGAGGCGTTTGTGGCCGCATTGGGGGATAGCATCTGGCACGCGCACGTTCATGGCAACGACGGCCTGTGGGATGGCCACCAGCCTCTGGCCCAGAGCGATACGCGGCTTGCCACTTCTCTGCCCGCCATCATCGCCGCCAGCCCCGACGCTTGTCTGATTTTCGAACTCAATGTGTTCAATTGCACCGTTGAAGAGATCATCGCCGACCGGCAGTTGCTGGCATCATTGTTGGCGGGATAGATGCTCTCTGCCAGTGATTCGTCAGTATTACACTACCTTAAGGAGGCTAAGACGTGAGCAGCAAAAACCTCTACCCTGACGCGGGAACGGATGAACTCCTCTCGCACATGCGTTCCCAGGGAAAGGACCATCCCCTTTTCCGGAAAGGGTTCATTTTCGACGTAGACGGGGTCATCTGTCGCGGCCCCAACCTCATTCCCCGGGCTGATGAGGCCCTCGCTCGGCTCCGCCGGGGCGGGAAAAGCGTGATCTTCATCTCCAACAACTCCACGAAATCGCGAGCCGACTACCTGCGCAAGTTCGAAGGGTTTGGGATTCCCGTCAAAGAAGACGATCTGGTGCTCTCCACCTACGCCACCGCCCAATACGTGGCGGAAGAGAGCCCTGGGGCCCGGGTGTACATGGTCGGCGCGCCGGGGCTGCGCAAGGAACTGGAACTGGCAGGCCTAGACCTGCTGGATGACCCTTTCCTGGCCGAGTACGTGGTGGTGGGCTCGGCCTTCGACGGCACAGGCCGGATCACCGAGGATAACGTCACCCGCATCAGCGGGGCTCTGCGGGCCCTCTACCACGCCAACGCCAAGTTCGTGGCCACGAACCCTGATCGGATCTTCCCCGCGCCGGATGGCGTGGTTCCCGGGACTGGGGCGGTCATCGGGGCTTTGAGCTACATGGTGGATCGCCAGCCCGATGCTGTGATCGGCAAGCCCTCCAAACACCTCGTGCGCATAGCCCTGGCGCGCATCGGTCTCACCCCCGAAGAGTGTGTCATCGTTGGAGACATGGACACCGACATGTTGGCTGGGCAGCGCAGCGGCACGGCCACGGTGTTCGTCCGGTCTGGCGCAATGAAAGAGGACATACTGCGAGGGATGGGTATCACCCCGGACTTCGTTTACGATTCCATCATTGACATGCTTGAGGCAGAATAGCAAAGTACAAGGAGAACAGCAATGAGCAAGGCCGAGTTTCTTTCGGCAGTGGAAGAGGGCATAGCACGCATGCGCGAGACCAGCTCAGAGGTCACGGTCGTTCACCACAATGACTCCGACGGACTGGCCTCGGCGGCCGTGATGAAGACGGCCCTGACGCGGGCGGGCTTTGCGGTTCGGCGCATCCCTCTGGAACGTGTACACCCCCCAATCATCGAACGCATTCACAGACAGTTTCCCTCCACCATCATGTACGTGGATCTCGGAGGAAAGGGCGCGCCTGTGATCTCGGAGGCCAACCGCGGCCAGCGCCTGACCCTCATCGTGGATCACCACCATCCCGAGGAGTCCACCGACCCCCAAGTGCTGAACATCACCACCGAGTTTTACGGACTCTCCGGAGACATGGACATCTCCGCGGCCACGGCGGCATACCTCTTTGCCCAGGTTCTGGACGCGGGAAACCGCGATCTGGCCTATCTGGGTGTGATAGGGGCGGTGGGCGATTCCCACGAGCGCGGGGGACGCCTGGTAGAAGACAATCGCCAGGCTCTCATCGAGGCCGTAGACCAAGGTCATGTGCGCATAGAAGAGGTCAATGGTCGCGAACAGTACTTCCTGACGCGATTTGGGGACGAGATTCCCGAGATTCCCATGAAACCATTCGCCAAGTCGCTGACCACGTTGGGCGCTGCGGGGTACTACATGAATGGCCCCGCCCTGGCCGTGCGTATGCTCCTGGAGGGCCCCTTCCCAGAGGCGCAGGAGAAGCTTGAGGAACTCAACCGGACCAAGAAGGCAGCTTATGATAAGGTGTTGAGACGCCTCCAGCAAGAAGGTTTCCACAAGACCGAGCACATCCAATGGTTTGTGGTGGGTGAGGATTTCGCCCCCATGGGTGTCAAGATCATCGGCGAATTCTGCATGGAGATCCGAGACGCCGACTTCGTAGACCCTGACAAATACATCGTGGGCTTCCAGACCATGGATGGAGAAGTCCCAGAGTTGGGCACCTTTGACTGGACGTTGTACAAGGCTTCTATGCGTGTCCCTTCAGCGCTGGAAAAGAGGATCGTCGTTGATCGCGTGATGCCTGGGCTGGCCTATCTCGTTCCGGAAGCGGCCAAGAAGGTGGATGGTTCCATTGACGCCTGCCACGACTACGCCGCGGCCACCGTGATCTCCGTGGGCAGAGAGGCGGAGCTGGTGGCGGCGATGGAAGCACTCGTGGCTGCCCGATGACCGCAGTACGACCACAGCGAGGTAGCTGATGCCACACGGATACAACGGCAGAATCCTACACGTCAACCTCACCACAGGCGAGCTGGCGATAGAGGAGCCGGAAGAGAAGTTCTACCGCCGCTACATGGGCGGCAGCGGACTGGCCCTGCACTATCTGCTCAAGGAGATGCCGGCCGGCGCCGATCCGCTGGGGCCGGACAACGTGCTGGTGCTGGCGCTGAGCGTCATCACCGGAGCGCCCATCTCCGGCCAGAGCCGCCTGACCGCTGCTGCTAAATCGCCCCTCACAGGGGCCGTGGGGGACTCTCAGTCCGGCGGCTTCTTCCCCGCCGAGCTGAAGTTCGCCGGCTTCGATGCCGTGGTGATCAAGGGCCAGGCCCCACAGCCGGTCTACCTCTGGATCCACGACGGCCAGGCGGAGCTGCGCGAAGCCGGGCATCTCTGGGGGGGGGGGACCGGCGAGGTGGAAGCGAGCATCAAGGAGGAACTGGGGGACGGCCGCGTGCAGGTGCTGCAATGCGGCCCGGCTGGCGAAAGAGGCGTGCGCTTCGCTGCTCTCATCAGCATGTGCAACCGGGCCAACGGGCGCACGGGCATGGGGGCGGTGATGGGCTCCAAGAACCTGCGCGCCGTGGCCGTGCGCGGCCGGCAGCGCCCCAGCCTGGCAGACAAAGAGACGCTGAGCGAGCTGGCTCGCTGGGGGGCAGCCAACTTTCCGCAATCGGGTGTGGCGGCGCTGGGCAAGTACGGCACCGGCCGCCTCATCAGTTCCCAACATCGGCGGGGGGGATTGCCCACCCGCAACTACAACAGTGGCGTCTTCGAGGGCTGGGAGACCCTGGATGGCCACACCATGTACGATACCATCCTGTGCGGTGCCGCGGCGGGCCAGCAGGACAGGTTGGGGCGGGACACCTGCTACGCTTGCGTCGTGCGCTGCAAGCGGGTGGTGGAGGTCAGCGAGGGGCCTTACCAGATTGACCCGCGCTACGGCGGGCCGGAGTATGAAAGCATCGCCACCCTGGGTAGCTACTGCGGCGTCAGCGATCTGCTGGCCGTGGCCAAGGCCAACGAACTGTGCAACAAGTACGGCCTGGACACCATCTCCTGCGGTGCGACCATCGCCTGGGCCATGGAATGCTTCGAGAACGGCCTGCTCGCCCAGGAGGACACCGGCGGCAGCGAGCTGCGCTACGGCGACGCCGCGGCGATGGTGCAGATGGTGGAGATGATCGCCCAACGGGAAGGGTTCGGCGACCTGCTGGCGGAAGGTTCGGCGCGAGCGGCCGCCCGCATCGGCCGCGGCACGGAGCGCTTCCTCATCACCTCCAAGAAGCAAGAGGCCCCGGCGCACATGCCTCAGGTCAAGCCCACGCTGGCCCTCATCTACGCCGTCAACCCCTTTGGCGCCGATCACCAGTCGCACGAGCACGATGGCGCCTACGCTGATGCGCCGCAGTGGATGGCCCAACTCAGCCTGCTCGACCCGCAGCCGCCCCTGACCCTCAATGCTGAGATGGTGCGCTACGCCATGCTCACGCAGCACTTCTACAGCGCCATGGACAGCATCAACGTCTGCCAATTCGTCTTTGGGCCGGCCGGCTGGCAACTCTACGGGCCGGATCAGTTGGTGGAAACCCTGCGCGCCGTCACCGGCTGGAAGGTGAGCCTCTACGAGTTGATGAAGCTGGGCGAGCGGCGGGTGAACATGATGCGCGCTTTCAACGCTCGCGAGGGGATCGGCCGGGAGGCGGACACCTTGCCGGAGAAGTTCTTCACCGCGCCGCTGCAAGGTGGGTCGAGCGACGGCTATGCAGTAGACCGCCAGGTGTGGCAGCAGGCCCTGGAGACCTACTACGGCATGTGCGGCTGGGATGCGGAGACCGGCTACCCCACGCGGGCCAAGCTAGAAGAGTTGGGCATCGGCTGGGTGGCCGATGAATTGGGACTGTGAAGGAGGCCAAGATGCACTTTGACGCTCATCTGGCTATTTGCATTCTCTACTGCTACCCCAAGACGAGTCGCGATAACTTCGACGCCTCGGACGTAGGCCATCCCGCCGACTTCTACCACGATTTCCTGCGCCGATACGTGCCCAAAGCCACGGTGGATGTCCTGTTCCCTGCAGACCCCTGGGTGGAGCTGCCCACGGGCGCCAACCTCTCCTCCTACGACGCCTACATCTGGACCGGCTCCGATCTGACCATCTACCACCACGATGACCCGCGGGTGACGCGGCAGATCGATCTGGCGCGGGCCATCTACGAAGCCGGCGTCCCCTGCTACGGCAGTTGCTGGGGTGTGCAGATGGCCGCCGTAGCCGCCGGCGGCGAGGTCAAGAAGAACCCCAAGGGCCGCGAGTGGTTCCTGGCCCGGGACATCCAACTCACCGCGGAGGGAAGGCAATCGCCTCTTTACGTGGGCAAACCGCGCTGCTTCGACGGCTTCATCATGCACCTGGACGAGGTGACCCGGCTGCCGCCTGGCGCCACGCTTCTGGCCACCAACGAACACACCCACGTGCAGGCTCTGGAGGTCAAACATGGGAAGGGCACCTTCTGGGCGACGCAATATCATCCGGAGTACAACCTCTACGAGATGGCCCGCCTGATCAAAGCGCGAGCCAAACCGCTGATCAAGGAGGGGTTCTTCCAGGAAACTGCGGAAGTACACGCGCTGGCGGACAAGACGATTGACCTCCATCGCCATCCCGATTCGCAACCTCTGCGGGAAGAACTGAACGTCGGCGATGACATCCTGACGGCGGAGATTAAGGAAGTGGAACTGAGAAACTGGATTGATCACCTGGTGCTGCCGTCGCTGAGGCGGTAAAACGTGAAACGTGACGAGTGAAGCGTGATCGTTCGCTCACACATCACCCGTCACGCACCACATGCATTTCAAACATGCGGTCAAGGAGGACATCCATCATGCGTTTGCAGAACAAAGTTGCTTTCATCACCGGCGCTGGCGGCGGCATGGGCCGCCTGGCGGCGGTCATGTTCGCCCAGGAAGGGGCCAAGGCCGTGATCAACGACGTCCGCGCCGAGGCCATCGAGGAGACAGCACAGATGGTGCGGGAGGCCGGCGGCCAGGCCATCGCCGTGCCGGGGGACGTCTCGGTGGCTGCCGACGTGCAGCGGGCCATCGCGGCCGGCGAGGAGGCCTTCGGCTCCATCAACGTCCTCTACAACAACGCCGGCATCATGCCCGACGGCGACGAGTCGGTGCTGGACATGGAAGAGGACGTGTGGCGACGAGTGCTGGACGTGAACGTGAAGGGCATCGCCCTCTGCTGCCAGCACGGCATCCCGGCACTGCTGCGTGCCGGCGGCGGTTCCATCATCAACATCGCCTCGTTCGTGGCCCTGGTGGGCTGCACGGTGCCGCAGGACGCCTACACGGCCAGCAAAGGGGCGGTCATCGCCCTCACCCATTCGCTGGCCGTGCAGTTTGGTCCCCAGAACATTCGCAGCAACGCCATCTCCCCGGGGCCGATCCTCACCCCCCTGCTCGACCAACTCCTGTCCGACCCGGCCAGGCGGGCGCTGCGCCTCAACCGCATTCCCATGGGCCGCTTTGGCCGGGCCGAGGACATCGTCTACGCGGGGATCTATCTGGCCTCCGACGAGTCAAGCTGGGTGAACGGCGCCAACCTGGTGGTTGACGGCGGCATCACGGTCAACTACTTCTAGCCCGCGACCGGCCGATCAGCGATTGCGTTTGGGGGAGACATGCTTCGCTTGCGCGGCATCATCTTCGATCTGGACGGCACGCTCTACCGGGGGGAACAGGCCATCCCTGGTGCGCCGGAGACGGTGCGCCGCCTGCGCCAGGCCGGCTGCCGCGTGATGTTCATCTCCAACAAGCCCCTGCAGCCACGGGAACGCTACGCCGAAAAGCTCACCCGGTTGGGCATCCCCGCCGATCCCGCCGACGTGCTCACCTCCGGTCACGTGCTGGGGCGCTGGCTGGCACAAGAAGCCCCCGGCGCCCGGCTCTATGTCGTGGGCGAGCCGCCGCTGCTGGAAGAGCTGCGGTCTTTCGGTCTGCGCCCCAGTGACGGCTCCGCGCCGGTGGACTTCGTCGTCGCCGCCTTCGACCGCACCTTCGACTACGCCAAGCTGAACATGGCCTTCCAGGCCCTGCGCCGCGGCGCCCGCCTCGTGGCCACCAACGCCGATCGCTCCTGCCCCGTCGCAGAGGGCGAAATCCCCGACGCGGGCGCGGTGATCGGGGCCATCGAAGGATGCACGGGCAAACGCCCGGAGCTGGTGGCCGGCAAACCCTCGCCCATGATGATCGAGGCCGGCCTGGCCCACATGGGGCTGCCGGCCGGGGAATGCCTGGTCGTGGGCGACCGGCTGGAGACCGACATCCGCATGGGCATCGAGGCCGGCACGGCCACCGCGCTGGTGCTCAGCGGCGTCACGCGGCGCGAAGACGTGGGCAGTTCCCCCTGGCAGCCGGACGTTGTGCTGGAGAGCGTGGCCGGGTTGGCGGACTACGTGATGCGTGCTGCGCGATGCGTGTGAGCATAGACCAACTCTGATTTCCGTTTTGCCCGCCTTTGCAGTATAATCCCCTTGCAGG
>JACNHM010000296.1 GCA_014383605.1 Chloroflexota bacterium | reverse complement strand
TGTATGAGATCGATGACCAGGTATGTCACCCGAAGTTCCTCGAGTACTACATCCGCTCAGGTGCTGTCGAGAGGCAGTTCCAGGAGTTCGTGCGCGGATCCACTAACTACGCGTCCATCCGAGCGCATCATACACTGGAATTGCAGATTCCCCTCCCCCCACTCGACGAACAGCGCCGCATTGTGGCCCGCATCGAAGAACTGGCGGCGCTTGTCGAAGAGGCGCAGGGGTTGCGGGTCAAGGCGCAGGAGGAAGCCGAGGCGCTACGGGGTGCACTTTCTTCTCAACTCTTTAGTGCTCTAGAGGAGTCGACTCCCACGCGGCCAATCAGAGAGATCACCTGTTTTAGGAACGACCTTGTCCGTCCATCGGTTGGTATGTCTGGGTCACTTACGTTCGTCGGTCTTCAGCACGTCGAGTCACACACGGGCAGAAGAATCGGTGAGGACCGCTTGCTCGCAGAGGAGTTGGAAGGAAGAAAGTTCAGGTTCTCGCCAGGCGAGATCGTCTATGGATATCTGCGTCCCTACCTCAATAAGGTCTGGATCGCAGACAGCGAAGGAGTGTGCTCCGTGGATCAGTATGTGCTTCAACCAAACCCGGAGCTAGTGGACATCAAGTATCTAGCCCACTTCATGCGAAGTCCCGTGTTCTTGGGAGAGGCCATTGAACTGACTCATAACCTACTTTTGCCCAGGCTTCGGAAGGGGCTTCTACAGGGCATCACGATCCCCTTACCTGCTCTCGATGTTCAAGAGCGTATCGCCGCGTACTTGGATGATCTACAAGCCCAGGTGGACGAACTCACCGCCTTGCAGGAGGCCACGCAGGCGGAACTGGGTGCCTTGCTGCCGTCGGTGCTGGACCAGGCGTTTCGAGGGGAGTTGTGAAGTGGGGAACGGAAACCAGGGCTGGCATTGCGGGGCGGCAGAAAGATGGGGATCGCGCGCTATCCTGCCGTATCGCCGTCGCCTGGGCTTAGCCTTGCTCTGCCTGCTCCTCCTGGGCGGCTGCCGGAGCGAGCCCACATCTACGCCTATCGTCATCGCCGCGCCGCCCACCGCCACGCCCACGGCGACCGCCACCCCTGGCCTGCCGACGGCCACCGCGACGGCCACGCCAACACCACGCACCGCGCCCACTCCATCGCCTATCCCTTCCCCCTTAACCCCTACGCCCACTGTGCTCGCCGTACAGCAGAAGGAAGCGGGACCATCGCCGACGGCAACGCCCGCCCTGTCCGTCGAGGGAGTCGTAGACTGGCGGGACGCGGAGCAGTACTACGGCCAGAAGGTCACGGTCGAAGGAGTGATCGTTCGGATAGGGAAGTCCCGCACAGGTGACGTGACCTTCCTCAACTTCGATCCCGACTACCAGCACACGCTGACGTTGGTCATCTTTCCCGAGGATGCGGCCAGGTTCCCGGCACCGCCAGAGGAGATCTACTACGGCCGCACGGTGCGTGTGTCCGGAGAGATCGTGGAGTATCAAGGCGCGCCGGAGATCATCGTGCGCGATCCGGAACAGATCGAGGTCGTGGGTGGGGAAGCCGCGCCGCAGCCGCCGACAGCCACGCCTGCCCCGCCCGTCCAGGGCATCGTGGACTGGCGGGACGCGGCGCAGTATTACGGTCAGCAGATCACCGTCGAAGGGCTCATCGTGCGCACCAAGAACACGGGCAAAGTGACTTTCCTCAATTTCGATCCCGACTACCAGCACACGCTGACGCTGGTCATCTTCCCGGATGACGCGGCCAGGTTCCCGGCGCCGCCGGAGGAGATGTTCCTGCAGCGCCGCGTGCGGGCCACGGGTACGGTGCAGGAGTACCACGGCGCGCCGGAGATCATCATTCGCGAGCCAGAGCAGATCGAGATCGTTGACTGACTTTATGCAAGTACGACGCTATCGTCCAGCCGACCGGGAAGCGGTGCACCGCATCGCTGGCGATACCGCCTTCTTTGGCCAGCCCATTGAGACCTACCTGGATGACCGGCAACACTTCCTGGACCTCTTCGTGGCCTACTACACCGACTACGCGCCGGGCTATGTCTGGGTGGCTGAAGCTGAAGGCCAGGTGGTGGGCTATCTGACCGGATGCCCGGATACGTTGCGCCAGCGGCGCACCTTGTGGCGGCGTCTTCTGCCCCGCGTACTGCTGCGTCTGCTTTGCGGTCGCTACCGCATGGCCCGCAAGACGTGGCGGTACATCGGCCGACTGGTGCTGGCTGCGCGGCGTGGCGAGTTTCCGTCCGCGGATCCGACGGTCTATCCGGCGCACCTGCACATCAATGTGTCTGCCGGCTGGCGCGGCCGGGGCCTGGGGGAACGGCTGATGACCGCGTACCTGGCGCAACTACGGACAGAGGGTGTGGCCGGCGTGCATCTGGAGACGACGACACTGAACACGGCCGCCGTGCGTCTCTACCGTTCGCAGGGGTTTGAGTTGCTGGAGGCTCGCCGCACGCGGCTGTGGGAAGGGCTCATCGCCGAACCGGTGAAGAACCTGCTGTTTGGCCGGCGCCTGACATCTGAGACAAGGAGACACGGTGACAAGGAGCCAGGGAGACCTCATCCTCTCCTTGTCACCCCCTCACCCCCTCCCCTTGTCTCGAATAGACCAGGCGTCCGTCGAAGATAGTGATCGCCACGCGGGCGGCGAGGATGTCCATCGGCTCGCTGGCGAAGATGTCGTCGGAGAGGACCACCAGGTCGGCCAGTTTGCCCGGTGTGATGCTGCCCCGCCAACGCTCCTCGCCGGCGGCGTAGGCCGCGCCCAGCGTGTAACCGTGCACCGCTTCGGCCACGCGCAAGCGCTGCTCCGGATGCCATCCTCCGGGACCCGGCGAGCCATCGGCGCGGCGGCGGGTCACGGCGGCGTGGATGCCGGGCAGCACGTCCAGGGACTCTACCGGCGCGTCGGAGCCGAAGGCCAGGACCACGCCGGCGTCGAGCAGGCTGCGCCAGGCGTAGGCGCTCGCGCAGCGCGGCTCGCCCCAGTGGAGGTCAGCCATGGCCATGTCGGCGGGGCAGTGGGTGGGCTGCATGGAGGCGATGATGCGATACCGCGCCAGGCGGGGGATGTCGTCGGGGTGCAGGAGTTGCACGTGCTCGATGCGGTGGCGCAGAGGATTTCCCCTCCCTCTGAGGGAGGGGTTAGGGGAGGGTGAGCCCTCCGACCTGAAGTCAAGCAGGGTTTCGTTCGGCGGTGTTGACCCCGCGTCGTAACCCCCACCCCCTCCCAGCCTCCCCCTGGCAGGGGGAGGGGTCTGATTCTCCGCTCGGCGGGCGGCGGCGATGGCCTCGATGACCTCGCGGTTGGCGCGATCGCCGAGGGCGTGCACGGCCACGCTGAGGCCAGCGCAACTCGCCTGGCGGACCAGCTCCTGCAGTTCCTCCGGCTCCAGCCAGCCCACGCCGCGGTTGTGCGGCTCGTCCTGGAAAGGCTCCAGCATCCAGGCCGTGTGTGAGCCCAACGAGCCGTCGGCGAAGAGCTTGACGCCGCCGATGCGCAGCCGCCGGTCGCCGAAGCCGCTGCGCAAGCCCACGGCGATGGCCGCGTCCAGATTCTCCCGCGGCAGGTAGGTGAGCACGCGCAGCCCCAACTCGCCGCGCTGGTTCAGGAGCTGAAAGGCGCGGAAGGCGCGACCATCCGGCGCATCGCCCATCTGGTGGATGGAGGTGATGCCCGCCGCCCAGGCCAGGGGTATGGTCGCCCGGATTGCTTCCGCACACGTCTCCAGCGTGGGCGGAGGATAGACGCGGGAAACCAGCTTGCAGGCTCTTTCCAGCAGGATGCCGGTGGGCTCGCCCGTGTGCGGGTCGCGCACGATGACGCCGCCGGGCGGATCGGGCGTAGCCGCCGTGATCCCCGCCTGCGCCAACGCCGGCGAGTTCACCCACAGGCTGTGCAGGTCCTTGCTGTCCAGGGCCACGGGACGGTCGGGCGCGGCGGCGTCCAGCAGTGTTTTCGTGGGCAACGTCGTGTCGCGCCAGACGTTGCGGTCCCAGCCGGAGCCGCGCAGCCAGTGGCCCGGCGGCGTGCTGGCGGCCCGTTGGGCGACGATGGTGGCTACCTCCTCAGCGGAGCGGGTCGCGCTCAGGGCCATGCGCTGGCGGGCCAGGGCGTACTTCACGAAGTGCACGTGGCTGTCGGCGAAAGCGGGCAGCAACGTCCGGCCGCCCAGGTCAATGACTTGCGTCTGCGGCCCGCGCAGGGGGGTGATGTCGGCTGCGCGCCCCATGGCCAGGATGCGGTTGCCGGTCACGGCCACGGCTTCCGCCCGCGGCCGCGCCGCGTCCATGGTGTGGACGCGGCCGTTGGTCAGGATCAGATCAGCGTGCATTCTCTCCACCTTTGTTTGAGATGGTCTCCCGACCGCCGCCCTGTGCTGCTGGCTGCCGCACAGGAGGCCGATAGGGAACCGACAGAGATAATAGCACAGGTGTATCCGACCCTGCAAAAGGCCAGCAGTGACGCGTTTTCCCGGTTGCACATAGGCTTTCAGGTTTGCGTGGAAATCCGTCCTCTGTTATAATCTCACCGCTTGCTGTGCCGTATGCTAAAGGCACGGGAAAGCTGGAAAGAGGACTACCGCAGGCGTAATGCATGATCCGTGAACCGTGATGTCACGCATCAGAGGGTAGCTGACACAGCGAGCACGTGTAGGAGCTGCGCTAAGGGGCTGTCTGGACGTACTGCGTGAAACGTAAAACGTAAAGTCGAAATGTTGCGTTTTGCGCATTACGCCTTACGTTTTGCGCACAGGGGGACACATTGTTTGAGAAGCTGATCGGGATTGACCTGGGCACGGTGCACGTGCGGGTGTACGTCAAAGGACGGGGCATGATCTTGCGCGAGCCTTCTGTTGTCGCCATCTCCACCCGCGACAACAAGATCGTGGCCATAGGTCAAGAAGCACGGGACATGCTGGGCCGCACCGCCGAAAGCATCGAGGTCTCGCGGCCGATGCGCGATGGCGTCATCGCCGACTACGTGGTGACCGAGGCCATGCTGCGCTACTTCATCCAGAAAGCCATCGGTCAGAGACCGGTCTTCAAGCCGCTGGTGATGATCAGCATCCCCGTGGGGGTGACCAGCGTGGAGAGCCGAGCCGTACACGACGCCGCGGTGCAGGCGGGTGCCAAGGAAGCCTACCTGATCCCCGAACCGCTGGCCGCGGCCTACGGCGCGGGGTTGCCCATCGGCACCCCCACAGGCAACATGGTGGTGGACATCGGCGGCGGCACCACCGAGGCGGCCGTGGTCTCCATGTACGACATCGTGGCCTTCAGCTCGGTGCGCGTGGGCGGCAATCGCACCGACGAAGCGATCATCAACTACATCCGTCGCAAGTACAACCTGCTGGTGGGCGAATCCACGGCCGAGGAGATCAAGATCCAGATCGGCAGCGCCTTGCCCGTGGAGGAGGAGACATCTCTGGAGGTGCGCGGCCGAGACCAGGTCAGCGGGTTGCCCAAGACCATCGCCATCAGCTCCAACGAGGTGACCGAGGCCATCGCCGAGCCGCTGGCTGCCGTCGTGGGCACCGTCAAGGGCGTGCTGGAGAAGACCCCGCCGGAGCTGGCGGCGGACATCATTGATCGCGGCATGATGCTCACAGGCGGGGGCGGGCTGCTGCGTAACCTGGACCGGCTGCTGACTCGCGAGACCGGCGTGCCCTGCTACGTGGCCGAAGATCCCATCTCCTGCGTGGCCATCGGTGCAGGCAAGGCGCTGGAGAATTACAGCGTCATGAAGCGGGTGTTGCCAACGCCGTAACGCCTGTGTTCGTCGGGTGAACTACAAAACGGGGAGCCCTTCTCGGCTCCCCGTTTGCGCGAACAGAAGTCGTTTTGAGCCCTGCGACTTCGCTCAGGATGCACCTGTCGAAAGATGACGTCTGCTCTGGCCCTTCAGCGGCTCAGCGCCGCGCCAACTCCACGCGGTGGGCCATCGTCTTGCCCCACTGCCCCGAGATCACCTGTCGCAGACGCAGATCGCCCACTGCAGGCGAGGTGGTGACACGTTCCTGCACCAGCAGGCCCAGCGGCTGGGCGATCAGCAGGGCGGCCGTGGCTGCCAGCAACGCCGTGGGCACCTGTTCCCAGAGAGAGCGACGTCGTCCGCTGGTGGCCAGCCACGCTGCCAGGCCCGCCAGCATACCGCCCACAACGATATTGGTCCCGCAGTTGGGGTGAACAGCCAGCTCGTCCTCCCCGCCCCGCAAGCGATCCAGCGCTTCCATTACCGTCTCGGCTATCGCCTCGGTGGCGACCTGGCCGTAGAGCAGGAACCCGCTGGCCGTGGTGCGGCCGGCCAAGCGCAATGACGGATAGCGCTGCGAGAGCAAATGCATGGTCGCGTGCTCCACGGCGTGATTCTGGGGCACACGTTCTATCAACGAACGAAACAATCTCACCTTTGCCTCCGCGGTTCAGAGAAACAGGACACAAGCAGACGGGGAGCCACCCCCGCGCGTGGCTTTGCCCTCGTCTACTCGTTTGTTTGTGGCCTCGTTGTCCTCATTGTACCACAGTCTGACCGAAGTGCCAAGAAGCCGGAGCGCGACGGACACACGCTTTTGCAGCGGAGCAACAACTGGAGTCGTCGCCTTTAATCAGGCCGTTACTACGCCAAAGCCCTGGGTCGGAAGAACCCAGGGCTTCGACTGTTCAGAACTCAGAATGGGAGATGGATTGTGTCGGGGGAGGAATCACTCCTCGTCCTCGTCATCGTCCTCGTCCTCGTCGTCGTCCCAATCATCGTCCAAGTCCTCGTCGTCTGTGTCGTCGTAGGCGTAGAAGACGAACGTGCTCTTGGCGGGCTTGCCACACTCGGGACAGCTTCCCTTCGGCGGCTCAGTAGCCACACCGACTTCGATGTATCCACAGTTGTCGCATTCCCACTCCCCATCCACGGGAGTCGTCAGTCTCTCGTCCATGGACACTCCTCCTTTTGGTAAGAAATAGTCTTCGACGTAGTCGAAGAAAGCGAACATATCACTTCCGGCCCCGCATACAGGGCACTTTCTGGGAATCTGATGTGCCAAACCGGCCCTGGTATAGGCACAACCCATGCACTCCCATTCCCCCACGGCGGGGATCACTCGTGTGGCCATCCGAGACCATCTCCTAACACAGTAGACATCAGGCAGCCTTTCTTGTGCGTAGTATAGCACGATGTGGCCTTGGTGTCAGTAGCAGGATGGGGGCGACTTCGGTGAACTTATGGTGAAGTTTTGGTGACGAAACCGTGTCTGAGCGGCTCTCAGGGGAAGGATGGCGCACCGATGCACCAATGGGGGTCTTCAATCTTCTTCTTGGGGGTCAACGAGTACGTAACCTTCGCCGCGCACAATCTGCAGGTAGGGCAGAAACTCCGGCCCCAGCTTGCGCCTGATCTGGCGCAGGTGCACTTTCAGCAACCCTCGTGCCTCATTGGCATCTCCCTCGTAGCCCCACACCGCTTTCAGCAGTTCGGTGTACGATACCAACTCGCCGCTGTGCTCCATCAGGTAGCGCAGGATGTGAAACTGAATGCGAGGCAGATGAACCCACTCCTCGTCGAGCATCACCCGCTGCCGCGCCAGGTCAATGCGCAGATCGCCCACGTGTCGGTAACGCAGCCGCCGTCCGGGCGGCCCTTCACTCACGCCGGCCATAATGGCCGCCAGGCGATCTCGTTCTGGCCCCTCCCTGATGTGTTCCACGGCGGCCGAAGTGAGGAAGAGTACCAACTCTTGCCTATCGGCTCTCAGCAGGGCCAGAAGGTCGTCAACTCCCTCTTCCTGCAGGCAGGGACTGAAGAGGATGATCACGTGGGGGCGATGCGCTTCGATCTGATCACAGGCAGCAGTCAGGGTGCGAGCAAAAGCACCACTGGCTTTGTATTGAGATAGAAGTGACAGTAGCTCGCGATAGAAGCGCGGGTCCGGATGAACGACAAGGACGTGCATGGGTCTTCTCCTTGCTGTCAGCCCTGCTGCGGACGTTTCGCCGTCCGCACACGCAGTTGCCGGCCATCGCTGATGATCTCGACGGTGCCGTGCTGATCCGTACGCAGCACCTGGGCTCCCACCGTGGCTAGCCGCTTCCCTGTCTCGGGGGCTGGATGGCCGAAGCGGTTGTTGGTTCCCACCTGGATGACGGCCATTTGCGGGGCGACAGCGCGCAGGAATTCGCCTGTCGTCGCTCCGCCGCTGCCGTGGTGCGATACCTTGAGCACTTGCGCTGCCAGGGGTTGTCCCGAGGTCAGGAGCGCTTGTTCTCCGGCGGCTTCCAGATCACCGGTGAGCAGGAACGAGATCTCTCCGTGCGTTAGACGTAGCACGACGGAGTTGTTGTTGTCGTCAGCCGCTGCACCGGACAGAGGTTCAGCTTCGGGATGCAGCACGTCCAGCCGCACGCCGCGGCCCAGGTCGATCTGCATGCCTCGCTCAGCCACCGCGAGGGGCACGCCGGCCGCGTCCGCCGCCTCCCGCCAGAAGAGTGCTTCTGGGGCATTCAGTGTGTGCACACCTGTCAGCGCCCGCGCCACGCGGTAGCGGTCGAACAAGGGGATCAATCCCGTCATGTGGTCATCGTCGGAGTGGGTGAGGACGACGAGGTCAATGGAGCGGTCCCAGAAGGGCATTTGCTGCCCCAAGGCTCCCGCAAGCTGCGTGGGGCTGGGGCCACCATCCACCAGGACTTGCCGCCCGTCGGGGGCGGTGATGAAGATGGCATCTCCCTGCCCTACGTCGAGGAAGGCGACGTGCAGTTGCCCATCGGGAAGCTGCAGCGCGGCCAGCCAGACGAGGAGGGCGATCACGGCCAGCGCGGCTGTGGCGACGCTCAGTCGGCGCCCATCGAGGAGTGGGGACATTCGTTCGGATAGGGGGACCTTGGCAACAGCAAGATCGCTCATCGGCCCTACCAGATGAGTCGGCGGCCCTTCGGCAATGCTCCGGACAGGCCAGGAGCCCTCGGCCTGAGCTTGGGCCGCAGGCCGCCTCTGCAGATGCTACAGGATGCCCACGCGGCTGTTGTCGCCCAGGGTGAGCTTGTAGGCCTTAGGCTTGATGGGGGAACGTTGGATCACGACATTGCGACCAATGAGGCTGTCCTCGATGCGGTGAGGGATGCCGAGGATCTGACTGTGTTCCATGACGATGCTGTGCTCGATCTCGCTATCTTCGATGAGCACGTGATGGTAGATGGACGTGAAGGGGCCTACGTACGAGTTGACGATGCGGCTGTCCTCGCCGATGATGACCGGGCCGCGGATGCGGCTGTTGATGATCTCCGCTCCTTTTTCGATAGTGATTTTCCCGTTGATCTGGGAATCCTTATCCACGTAGCCGGCGATGGTGTGTTCCAGCTCGTCCAGCACCAGGCTGTTGGCTTCCAGCAAATCCTCCATCTTGCCGGTGTCTATCCACCAGCCGCCATGGACGTAGGGGTAGACGGCGTAGCCATGCTCCACCAGCCACTGGATGGCGTCGGTGATCTCCAGCTCGCCCCGCCAGGACGGTTCGATGGCGTTGACGGCCTCGAACACGTGGTGGTCGAACATGTAGATGCCCACCAGGGCCAGGTCGCTGAGCGGCTCCTTCGGCTTCTCGATCAACTGCACGATGCGGCCGCGGTCGTCCAACTCGGCGACGCCGTACTGCTGCGGGTGCTGTACCCGCTTCAGCACGATCTGCGAGTTCCACTCGCTTTCGGCAAACTGGCGGATCAACTCGCTGATGCCCCCCTGGATGACGTTGTCGCCCAGAAACATCACGAAGCGCTCGTCGTCCAGGAAGTCCTGGCTGATCTTCACGGCGTGGGCCAGCCCCAGAGGGGCCTCCTGGTGGATGTAGGTGATCTCGACGCCCCAACGCCCGCCTCGTCCCACGGCCCGCTTGATCTCTTCCGCCGTGTCGCCAACGACGATGCCGATGTCGGTGATGTCCGCATCGCGGATGGCCTCGATGACGCGGAAGAGCACCGGCTTGTTGGCCACAGGCACCAACTGCTTGGCGCTGGTGTACGTAATCGGGTAGAGGCGCGTGCCCTTCCCGCCACTGAGGATCAGACCTTTCACGATTATTTGTCCTCCGTGTCTGAGTTCGGCGTCCAGGGTTCGGCGTTCGGCGGCTGAACTCCGAACCTCGAACCCAGAACCCTTACACCTGCAATAGGGCGGCGTCGTGTGGCGCGTTGGTCAGCACCGCGCCCAGCAAACGGGCGTGAACTCTCTCCAACATGGCCTTGGCTCGCTGCGCGTATTCCCGCCGGGTGCACCCAGCGTTGACCAGAAGCAACACGCCGTCCACTTTGGATGCCAGCACCGCGGCGTCGGTCACGGTGACCACCGGCGGCGCGTTGAAAAGGACGATGTCCGCCTGCTCGCTCAACGTAGCGATCAACGTTTCCATGGCCGGCGAGGCGATCAGGTCAACAGGAACGTCGGGCAAGGGCCCGGCGGTCAGCACGCGCAGGCCGTTCACGCCGCTTTGCTGCAACGGAACGTCGCCGCTGGCCTGGCCCACGGCGGTCGTCAGCCCCTCCTGGTTGTCCAGGCCGAAGACATCGTGCAAGCGGGGCTGGCGCAGGTCGCTGTCCACCAGGATCACGCGCCGCCCCGCCTGGGCGATGGATACCGCCAGATTGGCCAGCATGGTGGATTTTTCTGCGTCCGGCCCGGCGGAGGTGACCAGCAAAGTGCGCAGGGGCTCGTCCAGGCTGGCAAATTCCAGGTTGGTGCGCAGCCGCCGGTAGGCTTCAGCAACGGCCGAGCGGGGGTCTGTGATGGTAATCAGATTGGTGGTCATTGATTCACTCCTGACTGGTCGGGATGCTGCCCAGCACCGGCACGCCGATGGCCCGTTCCACCACCTGCGGTGTACGCAGGATGTCTGCTTCCAGCCATTCCAGCAGGTAGACGATCAGCAGGCCAATGAGCGCGCCCAGGATGGCACCGGCGATGCCGTTCATCAGCATCTTGGGCCTGAACAGCGGCGCATCCCGGGCATCATCCACGACATTGACGTCAATGCGGTCCTGTTTATCTTGCCGTTGGTTCCATTCCTCGCGGTCGTCGGCGAAAAGCTCGGCCGCCGTTTGAGCGATCTGCATGGCCACGCTAGGGTCGGGGTCTTTGGCAGCGATGTCAATGGTGAAGTTCGCGAGCTCGGCACTGACTTCCAGCTTTTCCAGCAGATCGTAGGAGCTCATGTCCAGTTGCGCATGGTCAATGACCCGGTTGGCCATCCGGTGCGTTTTGATGTTGATCACGAAGTTGTTCAGCAGGTCCTTCGTGGACTGGCTGCCGCCCCAGTCTGGTCGGGCGGGCACGGCGCTCAGTTTGACGCTTGCTCTGTAGATGGGCGTCTGCAGCTTGCTGACGCCCAGGGCCGCCGCCGCCGTCAATACCGCCACCAGCAGGATGATCCAGCCCCGCTGGCGCAGGATGCGGAAGTAGTCTCGTAGTTCCATGGATGTGTTCCCTCCCATCAACGCTTGCTATTGTACACCCACAAACCTCAAGCTCAAAATCCAAAGCTCAAAGCTCACAATCCCCTTAGTTTTTGGATTTGGAACTTTGGATTTTGGATTTTGCCCTTCGGGCCTGCGGTATCTCGCCCAGCACGTCAAACCCCATCTCTTCTAGCTCCGCCCCGTCGCGCACGCTGGTGTCCAGGGTGTTCCAGAGGAAGCAGAGGGCCGCTCCCGCCAGCAGCGCCAGCACCAGCCGCAGCGGCAGGTCGAGCCGCTCCCGCAGCCCTGGGCCTACTTCCCCAATGCCGCCGCGGTGGATGAGATAGGCGGCGGCATTCTGGGCGAAGAGGCGGGGCATGAAGCGGGCGCTCTCCTCTTGCAGGGTGGCGATCACGGCTTCGGCGATGGCGGCCAGCTCCTCGGCGTTGCCCCAGGTGATGGAGACCTGCAGGATGCGGTGCAGTTCGCCCGTCTGCGTGCTGCCCTGGATGGGACCGGCGGGCAGGTTGAGGCCCTGCGCGGCCAGCCGCTCGCTGACGGCGGCGGCGAACTCGCTGCCCCGCACCACCTCGGACAGATCGTCAATGAGGTATTCCGAGGTCAGGGCGACGTAGTAGTTCTCCTCGCCGTCGCCGGCCTGTTCGGGGCGGATGCCCACGCTGAAGCTGAGCGAGGTGACGTAGACGGGCGGCCGCGGCTGCCACGGTTTCTGCGTGATCAGCCAGGCCAGGGCCACGATGGCGGCCAGGGCCACCGGCAGCCACCAGCGGCGGCGGATGATGTGGTAGTACTCACGTAGTTCCATAACTCAACCTCGGATTCGTGTTGCGTATTGCGTGGTGCCTAATACGGAGAACAGATTTGACAAATCAGGTCGCCTGTAGTACATTGTGCTCGGCGGGTGGCCAGTGGCGCAGCTATCCTTGACCGGACGCTCTCTCCCTGGCAGCAAGGCCCACCGCCGGCACAAAAGGGCCTCCCCGCCGGTTTCATGTCTCAAGACCTGACAGGTTTTTGGAAAACCTGTCAGGTCTCTGCGGCAGGCGGCACACCGAAAGCCGCTCTCCCGCGGTATCATCCAGTATCGTTACTGTACCAAAGCAGATTTGACAAATGAAATCATATATGGTATATTGTATCCAGCGGGTGGCCAGTGGCGCAGCTATCCTTAGCCGGACGCTCTCTCCCTGGCAGCAGGCCCCAACAACCCAAAGGGGTCCCCCGCTAGTCCTCATCAGCCGATGATCTGCCTCAGCAGGTCATCGGCTTTTAATGTCCTATCCGCTTTGGCCTTCCTCTGATGGACAGCCAGCGCCTTTTTGTGGGCAGACGATTTCTTCCCCACGTATCCGAAGGTGATGTTCTCGGCATCGAACTTAGGATCGTCTCGCCACAGCAGGTTGAGCAACATGGACCGGATATCGTGTTCATGGCTCGTGTACTCCATGTCAATCGTCACCCGTTCCCCTGGTGGTAACTCTTGGAGCAGGTAATACAATGCCACGGCGAAGAGGCGCAGGAAGTTGAGCTTGCGGCTTCCTTGGCGTCGGTGTGTCAGGTAGGCCATGGCAGCCTGTTTCTCTCTGGCCGGTATGCAGATCGTGTACTCTTTGTCGTTGCTCAGCGCCAGGGCGGTGTCGCCGGCACTCTCGATCTTGTTGCTCTGATCCACCTCGTAGGGCATGGCCGGGGCTCAGCGATTTTCCTCGACGAAGGCCGACAACTTTCGCTTGAAGACACTCACGCTAAAGCGTTCAGCGTTGGCGCGGCAGGCGGCGGGATCGTAGGCGGCGGGATCGAAGCCCCGCACGGCGGCGGCCAGCGCCTCTGGCGTCTGCTCGTGGAAGAATGTCCCCGTGATGCCCTCCTGCACCGTGTCCAGCGCGCCGCCGCCGGCGTAGGCGATGACGGGACGGCCGGCGGCCTGCGCCTCCACGGGCGCGATGCCGAAATCCTCCAGCCCGGGAAAGATGAAGGCCCGGCAGCGGCGGTAGAGCGTCAACAACTCCTCGCCGTGGGGCAACCGGCCGCGAAAGGTGACGTTGCGGCCGGCCACAGCTTCCAGCTTGGCCCGATCCCGCCCGTCGCCCACTACCACCAGCGGCAGCCCCAGTTGCGTGAAGGCCCGCACGGCCAGGTCTACCCGCTTGTAGGGGATCAACCGGCCGACGACCAGGAAGTAGTCCTCCGGCGGCTCGTCCGACGGGGTGTAGCGCTCGGTGTCCACCGGCGGGTGAATGATCACGCTCTGCCGGCCGTAGAAGCTGCGGATGCGTTCCTGCACGGCGCTGGAGATGGCGATGAAATGATCCACCCGCTGGGCGGCAGCGTAGTCCCAGCGCCGCAGGACGGCCAGCAAGCGACGCACCAGGGCATCGGCCAGCGGCCTGATGTGCTCCCGCTGCCGGTAGCTGTCGTACATCCAGAGGAAGCGGGTCGGCGTCAGGCAGTGGCAGATGTGCGTCGTGTTGGGTCCTGTCCGCACGCCGTGGCAGAAACCGCTCTTGTTGCTCAGCACCAGGTCGTAGCCACGGAGATCGAAGGAGCGGAAGGCCAACGGGTACAGAGGCATGTACGTTTGATGGCGGCCGGTCACACCGGGGAGGTGCTGCATGAACGAGGTGCGGATGTCCCACGAACGATAGGCGGCGGGCATCAAGTCCGGCTCGTACATGCTGGTGTAGACGGGCGCTCCTGGAAACATCTCCACCAGCATCTCCAGCACGTTCTCCGCCCCGCCCATCTGGTTCAGCCAATCGTGCACCAGCGCAACTTTCAACTTGACCCCTTCGCCCTCAATCAGGAAATGGCGTGAAAGCATCGTCTGCGCCCGGACGTAAAACGTGAAACGTAAAACGTAAACTGTAATGAGATTGCGCTTTACGTTTTACGCATTACGTTTCACGTCATAACCCCGTCGGCAGATCAACGAACACCGTGTTCAGGCCGAATTCCGCTTCCAGATGCCGCGCCAGCGCTTGCAGGCCTACCTTCTCCGTGGCGTAGTGGCCGGCGAAGATGACGTTGATGCCGTATTCGACAGGGTCATGGTAAACGTCGTGCAGCGGTTCGCCGGTGAGGAACGTATCGCAGCCGGCTAGCGCGGCCTCGGCAATCTCACGGGTGGCGCGGCCGGACATGATGGCTATCCGCTGCACCACCTCCGGGCCGTGAGCCTGCAGGCGCGGCGCATACCCCAGCGCCCTCTGCACTTGTGCGACAAAGACGCTGAGCGTCAATCCCTCCGGCGCCTGAGCCTCCACCCCCACGTCGCCGAAGTCCCCTGTCACCGTGAGCCCCAGCAGCCGCGCCAACTGCACGTTGTTGCCCACCTCCGGATGGACGTCCAGCGGCAGATGGGCGGCGTAGAGCGAGCATCCGGCGTCGAGCAGGGCCTTCACTCGCCGGCGGTGTGGACCCACCAGCAGCAGTGGCCGGCTCCAGAACAGGCCATGATGCACGATGAGCATGTGGGCATCGGCAGCGATGGCTGCCTCAATGGCTGCCTGGCAACCGTCCACGGCGAAGGCCACGCACTGCACCTCGTCCGCGCCCTCCACCTGCAGGCCGTTGTTGGAGATGTCCTCAATCTCCTCGATCTTCAGGGTGCTGTTCAGATACTGAACCAGTGCTTTCCTCTGCACTGCTATCTTCCTTTCCCTTGACAGAAGGATTGCCTGCCACCGCTCTCTGCCTGGATACAGATCGGATGACTCTGGCACAAAGGGCGAGCCAAACCTTGTACCATCTTCCTGCAACCTGCCTCGTCAACTTCCCAACGCCGGCCAGCCAGTCCCAGGCGCGTTTCCCCGCAACGCCAATCCGGCGAGGGGATTCTCGCAACGTGCGGCGCCGGGCCGGGCTCAGCGTGAAGTAGATGCTGACCACAGAAGCCATAACCACGGCCACCCCCAGGCCCAACATGACCTGTGGTATGCCCACCCAGTCGGCCAGGCCGCCGATGGTCAACATGGGCGGGATGCCGATGAGGTTGTTGAGCATGAACTGCAGGGCGAACACGCGGCCGCGCACTGCTGGCGGCGACGCTTCTTGCAGGATCGTCTGTCCCAGGATGCTGACGCCGGACATGGTCAGCCCCATCAGCAGGCTGATGCCCATGACCGCCGTCGTCAGGCTGAGGGCGGCGTGAGGATAGAGACGCAGCAGAGGCTCTGGCAGAATGCGGTACCCCTGCGTCACCAGCCCCAGGGCGGTGAAGCCGAAGCCCAGCAGCACCAGCCCGATGTTGCTTAGCCACTCTTTGCGCACGCGGTATCCGAAGCGGGCCAGCAGGCCCGTGGCCAACAGCATGCCCACTCCCGCGGGAGCGAACACGAACACCGCGTCCTCGGGCGCTTTGCCCAGCACGCGGGAGGCGAAGCCGGGAGCCAGCATGGCCATGATCATGATCACCGTGGCGATGAGAGTCAAATGGGACAAAGCCAGGAGCACCCGTCGGTTGTGCATGACGAAGGTCCAGCCTTCGCGCACGTCGGCTTTCGTGCGTTCCCACCCGGAGAGAGGAGAGATCGGCCCTTTGGAGTGCACGGTTTGCCGTGGCAGCCTGCTCACCGCCGCGGCGGCTCCCGCGTACATCAGGGCGATGGTCACGAACGCGCCGCGTGTGCCGACAAGTTTGGTGGCCAGCGGCCCTAGAATGATGATGCCCGCCACCTGTGAAATGGCCAGCGTGAGGTTGAAAAGAGAGTTGGCGGTCAACAGGTGATCTTCGCCCACCAGCGAAGGGATGGTGGCAGCTTTGGCGGGCGCAGAGAGCTGGCCTATGGCTGAGGAAACAAATGTGATGAGATAGATGCCCGCCAACAGCCACCAGCCACGCAGCAGGGCCAGCACCGGCAGATAGCTGCATACCAGAAGCACCCGCAGCGCATTGGAGCTCACCAAGACGACCTTCTTGGGCCAGCGGTCCACCAGCACGCCAGCTACGGGACTGAACAGCACGCCTGGCAGGGTGAAGGCGAGGATGACCAGCCCAATGTGCGTGCTGGATCCGGTTAGTTCTTCAACCAGGATCATCTGCACGAAGTGGATGGCCTGTTGGGCCGTTTGCGCCAACGCATGGGCGATCCACAGGGCACAAAAGTGGCGATTGGCGAGCACAGGGCCGAAACCCCGCCTGGACGCTGCGGACATAACCTCTCACCTTCAGGGAGTGGGAGAGCGGGGCAACACGTTTTTGACATGACGCTGCAGATCCGGACGGGGCAAGAGAAGGCGGCGTCCACATTGGCAACAGCGAATGCGGATGTCTGCCCCTACGCGCGTGACCTCCCACTCATAGCTGCCACAGGGATGCGGCTTGCGCAGCCGGACGATGTCGCCCAGGTGTACCTCCAGAGGTGGCTTCACAATGATCGTCACTCCTCTACCCCAGGCAGCCCCAACCAGCACGGGCTACAAGGACTGACGAAGGTCTTCGTCGTTCGTCTTTTGTCACGAGGTACTGAAGCCTGTCTGGCTCTGCATCCTGTTTCCGTCGGACAAGGACTAAAGGGCGTTGCAGCGCGCCATCTCGACCGCACCGCAATGCCCTCCTGGGCTCTCTCATGCGCTCGTTTTCTCTTCTAATGGGGCCGCATGGGCATGATCACGTGCGTGAAGAGTTCGCGACCGGCCCCCACAGGGCGGATCACCCCGGGGCTGGTGGCGCTGGACGTCTCCAGGACGACCTGTTCTGTGTCCATCACCGAGAGGACATCCATGAGATATTTGGCGCTGAAGGCGATACCCATGTCCGCCCCCTCCACGAGGGCGTCCACCTCGCTGACGTTGTCTCCCAGGTCGGCTGAGGTGGCTGTCAGCGTGACTGTGCCGCGGGTGGGATGCCCGACGTCGCCGCCGGGTGTGACTTGCAGGTTGACGATGTTCGATCCATCGCGGGCGAAGAGGGACGCCACCCGCGCGGCCTTGAGGAAACTGCTGGTGTCCAGCACCGTGCGCGTGGTATGGGACTTGGGAATGATCACCTGGTAATCGGGGAAAGTGCCCTCGATGAGCTGGGAAAGCAAGTCCACGTGGGGCATGTGGAAGAGGATCTGATTGCCTGCTGGCGTGACCGTGACCTGCACGGTGGCGGGCTCTTCTTCCTCTGGCTCCGGGAGCTGGCCGATGATGCGGGCCAGTTCCATCATGCTGCGGGCGGGAACGATCACCGAGACAGGCTCCGGCACGGGCTGGGCAAGCTGGGTCTCGCGCACGGACAGGCGATAGCCATCGGTGGCCGCCAGAGTGAAGAGGCTGTCACGGAAGCTGGCGAACACTCCGGCCAGGGTCGGTCGGCTCTCGTCGGTAGCGGCCGCAAAAGCCACCTGGTCTATCATGCGGCGCAGGCCAGCGAGCTCCAACTCAACCATGCCATTGGCTTCGGCGGTGGGAATCAGGGGGAATTCGCTGGCATCAATCCCTTTGATGTTGGCCTCGTAACGCGCGCATCTGAGGTTGAGGCTCTGCGTGCGTACCACCAAGTTGAGATCAATCTGTTCGGGGGGCAAGGTGTTGACGAAGTCGGTCAAGAGGCGCGCAGGCACGGTAGTAGCCCCCTCATCTTCCACTTTTGCGCCTACCCAGCAATGAATGCCGATCTCCAGGTTGGTGGCCGAGAGTCGTAGCCGCCCCCGGTCGGTGCTGAACATGATGTTGCCCAGTACCGGCAGAGTGCTGCGGTGAGAGACAGCACGGCCAACGATGGAGAGCCCTTTCGCCAGATTCTCTTGCAAACAGGAGACGCGCACGGTACTACCTCCTCCCTAACGTGATGGTTGATATTCCAAAGACGGTGGCTAACCTTGAGCTTCCAACTCCCAGTAGTATACCACTGATTGCTATTTTGTTCAAGAAAGGCGAAGGAGCCCTCGGTTACCTCAGGTGCTTTCCTTCCCATTCAGCAGGTGGAGTACCTGACCTGTCTCTCCGGATTGGATCATCTTTTCAGCAAGGAATATGGCTCTAAGGGCTTCCTCGCCGGTGACTGTTGGTCGTCCGCCATGCAATACGCAGGTGACGAAATCCTCAAGTTCCACCCGCAGCGGTTCGCGCCGCTTGATCTCGTACTTGATTCGTCGCCCTTCGCTCACGCCCATGATCGCCGTCAGCCCTTCCCACTGGCCATTGGTGAAGGCATTCTCGTAGAAGTAGAAATCCTGAGTGAGGTAGTTGACCAAAAACATGCCTCGCTCGCCGAGCAAGGCCAGTTCCCGGATCTTGGTTGGAGTGAGCCAGTTGATGTCCAGGACGCCAACGGTCCCGTTCTCGAACTTCAGCACGCCCAAGAGAAGGTCTTCGTGAGAAGTGTGGATCTTTCGTTCCGTCTCGGCATAGAGGCTGGATACAGGGGAATTGGTGATATATTCCATGATATCCAACTCGTGCGTCGCCAAGTCCAGGATCACGCCCACGTCATCTACCCGCGGCGGGAAGGGGCCCACGCGGCGAGCGTGAATCTGATACACATTCCCAAGCTGTGCATGTTCCATACGCCGTTTGAGTTCCACGATGGCGGGATTGAAGCGCTCGATGTGCCCCACGCCCAATTTGACGTTCTTCTGTCTGGCGGCAGCGATCAATTCCTTTCCTTCTTCCACCCGCAGGGTGAAGGGCTTCTCAACGAAGACGTGGACCCCTCGCTCGATGATCTCCTTGGCTATCGGATAGTGAAGTGCCGTAGGCACCACCAAGGAGACCGCGTCTAGCCCCTCCTGATCCAGCATGACCCTGTAGTCGGTGTAGGGCCGCGCCCGATAGGTGCGCGCCACTTTGTACAGGGCGGCCGTCTCAATGTCCGCCACGGCGGCCAAGTTCACATACGGCAGTTCGGCCAAGACACGGGCATGGTTGCGTCCCATGGATCCAACGCCGATAACGCCAATGTTCAACATCTGATTTTCATTGATCAACTTGTTCATCCTCGACCCTTGTGAGTGAAGTTAGGTAGGACGTGCGCAGCAAGAACTGGACGAGCGAGCTTCTCCCGTCACACTCCCAGACAGGGCAGGTCCAAGAACGACGTTCGGGCCAGCGCCGCCAGGTCGTCGTTGCTTCTGCAGGCCGTCTGGCCGCAGAATAGAAAGGCGACGGATGTGCACATCCGCCGCTGGTCTGAATGCCTCACCAGCATGCACTAGATGGGCGCGGGCGCCGGCTGGGGCCGTCCGCTCTTTTGGGGCTCGATCGGTTGCTTGGCTTCCAAGCGCTCCTCTCGCTCGGGCGCTCGCGGCCGCGCCGGTGCCGGTGAAGCTTTTGGAGCATCTTCAGGCCGGCCAGCCAGAAGCGCCGCGAATTCCTCCCTCTCAATGGTCTCCACCTCGATCAACCGCCGAGCGATGCGGTGGTGCGATTCACTATTTGTGGTGAGGATTTCCTTGGCCTGGGCGTAGGCTCTCTCGATGATATCACTCACCTCATGGTCAATCTGGCGTGCCACGGCTTCGCTGTAGTTCCGCTGCTCGCCGATCTCCCGTCCCAGGAAGACCAGTTCCTCTTTCTGCCCGAACACCATCGGCCCCAGCTTCTCGC
>JACNHM010000292.1 GCA_014383605.1 Chloroflexota bacterium | reverse complement strand
ATCCGTTGTTGTGTTCGTCGTAGTCTTCTTGCGCAGAACCCTCAATAGCGGTATAATGATGGGTAGGCTCTCAGTTGATGGCTTACCTGGTTATATTATACCACATCAGCGTGACTCAGGCGTGACAGATCATGGTTGGCACCTCTTCTTTTGAAACCCATTCAGCCCAGGCCGAATCACCCGCTTCATCTCCGGCGCGGCTGACGTTATTGCTGCTCGGCCCGCCCCAAATGCTGGTGAACGGCGAGGCCGTGATGGGGCTGAAAGCAGAAAAGGCCCTGGTCCTGCTGGCCTACCTGGCCGTCGAAGCGCACCGCCCGCACCGGCGCAGCACGTTGGCCACGCTCCTTTGGCCCGACCAGCCGGAAAAACAGGCCTTGCAGAACCTGCGCCAGGCCCTCTCCCGCCTGCGCCACGCCATCGGCGACCAGGAAGCCGAACCGCCCCACCTGCTCACCGATCCCCAGACGATCCAGTTCAACCGCCATAGCGACTACTGGCTGGACGTGGCGACGTTCAAGACCCTTCTGGACAATACGCAGCATCACCGTCACCGCCGGCTGGAGGCCTGCCTCACCTGCGTATCGCAGCTCGCCCAGGCGGTCGAATACTACCGGGGGGACTTGCTGGCCAACCTTCACCCGGCCGGCAGTCTGCCCTTGGACGAGTGGCTATTGATCCAGCGGGAGCAACTGGGACAGCAGGCCTGTGCCGCCCTCCACGCGCTGGCCGGCGCACACCTGTCGCGCGGCGAACCCAAAGCGGCGCGCCACTACGCCCGGCGGCTGCTGCACCTGGACCCCTGGAACGAAGCGGCCCAGCGGCTGTTGCTGCGCGCTCTGACGTTGAGTGACGGGCGCAACGCCGCTCTGCAGCACTACCGGGCCTTTCGCCAGGCGCTGGCCGACGAGCTGGGACTCGAGCCCGAAGATGAAACCCTGGCCCTGGTGGAGCAGATCCGCGCCGGCACGCTGCCGGACACGCAGCCCCACAGCCCAGTGGCTCTGCTGCCGACACCGGCCACGCCATTCGTCGGGCGGGAAGCCGAGCGCAAGCAACTCGCTGATTCGCTGGCCGGCCGGGAGCGGCGGCTGCTCACCCTGTACGGTCCCGGCGGCAGCGGCAAGACGCGCCTGGCGCTGGAGATCGCCGCCGAGCAGGCCCCTCTCTGGTACGATGGCGTGTGGTTCGTGCCCCTGGCCGGGGTGCCAGCGGCAGAGGGACTGGTGGATGCGCTGGCCGCTGGGTTGCACCTCCGGGCGACGGGCAGCCCCCTGGAAGTGGAGCAACTGATTGACTTTTTGCGGGCGAAGGAGTTGCTGCTGATCCTGGATAGCTTCGAGCACCTGGTGGCCGGCACTCTCCTGTTCCAGGACATCCTGCGTCGGGCGCCAGAGGTCAGAATCCTGGTCACCTCGCGCGCCCGCCTGGGGTTGCGGGAGGAATGGGCCCTGCCCCTGCCAGGGCTGGACGTGCCCGCCGAGCCCCCTGCGACCGTGGCGGAGGCGGAGGGCTATAGCGCCGTGCAGCTCTTCGTGCAGAGCGTCCGTCGAGTGGCCCCCGACTTTGGCCTGTCACCGCAGAACCTGCCCCACGTGGTTCGCATCTGCCGCCTGGTCGCCGGCCTGCCGCTGGGCATCGAGCTGGCAGCGGCCTGGGTGCGCCTGTTCCCCTGCTGGCAAATCGCCGATGTGGTTGAGCAAAGCCTGGATTCTTTGCGGAGCACGCAGCCGGACGTCCTCGAACGACAACACAGCCTGCGGGCGACGTTCGAGTACTCCTATCGCCTGCTGTCGGAGAGGGAACAGGCGCTGTTCGACAGGCTGTCCGTCTTTCGGGGTGGGTTCACGGTGGATGCTGCCCGGCAGGTCGCCGGGGGCAGCCCGTCGGAGCTGGTCTCCCTGCTGGACAAATCCCTGCTCCAGGCTTCCCCCTCCAGGCGATTGGACGTGCACCTCACCCTGAGAGAATATGCGGCTGAGAAGCTGGCCGAAATGCCTGAGGAGGAGCGGGAGACCCGAGAGCGGCACGGCCGCACTTATCTCTCGTTCGTCCAGCAACGAGACAAGGCCCTCAAGGGAGAGGGTTCAAAAGAGGCCCTGGACGAAATCTACGTCGAGTTAGGCAACGTTTGGGAGGCGTGGCGATGGGCGGTGGCCCAGGCCAAGATCCAGGACCTGGACGCGAGCACCGATGGTTTGTCCCGCTTTTGTGATCTCAGGGGGCTCTTTCGAGAGGGAGAGGTAGCTTTCGAGAGTGCAGCCGAGCGCGTGTTGGCACTCGCCCCAAAGGACGCCGAGGCGCGGCGGGTGGCTTGCCGGTTGCTTACCGAGCAGGCCCGCTGTCTGCTCTACCGGGCGCGGTATCCGCGGGCGATCGAAGTTGCGCAGGCTGCCGTTGAGCTGGCACAAGCGGCCCAGGAGATGCTATGTGAGGCCAGTGCTGCCCACGTCTGGGGAGAGGCGCTCTGGCGCCGGGGGGATTACGAGAGGGCCCGGACACAACTGGAGCGTGCCCTGTCCCTGGCCCAGGCGGTACACGATGCGGCGCAGCGACCAGCCCTAAGCGCGCAAGCGGTGGAAGCGGATAGCTTGAACAGCCTCGCTGGCGTTTGTTGGCGCCAGGGTGACTATGCCGGAGCCCGAATGTACCTGGAACAAGCCCTACCCATTGCCGCCAATGCCGGCAACCGGTGGCGCCAGAGCTCCATTCTTGGCAACCTCGGCATCGTCGCTGTGGAGCAAGGGGATTATGTAGCAGCCAGAATCTATTATCAGCAAGCGCTACGCACCCAACAGGAGATTGGGGACCGAGATGGCGAAGGCGTCACCCTCGCCAACCTGGGCAATCTCTGTCTGTACCTGGGTGTTTATGCCGAGGCCCAGACGTATTACCAGCAGGCGCTAGGCATCCACCGCGAGACCGGTGCCCGGGCGTACGAGGACCTGGTGGTGGGCAACCTTGGCCTGCTTTTCCATTACCTGGGCGAGCATGAGGCGGCGCTCGAATACAGCCAGGACGCGCTGCAGATGGCGCAGGAGATTGGAGATCGGGCGATGCAAGGGGCGATGTGGATGAAACTGGGCCACGCTCTGCTGGGGCTGGGGCGGCTGGAGGAGGCGGCCGAGGCCTACCGGGAGTCCCTGGCCCTGCGGCGTGAATTGGGCCAGCCCAACCTGGCGATGGAATCCCTGGCCGGCCTGGCTCGCGTGGCCCTGGCTCAGGGGGATCTGGCCCGAGCCCAGGCGCACATCGAGGAGATACTGAGCCACCTGGAGACCGGCACACTACACGGCACCATCGCCCCCTTCCAGGTCTACCTGACCTGCTACCGCGTCCTGAAGGCCAACCAAGACCCCCGTGCCCAGGAGATCCTGGCCACCGCCTATGGCCTGCTGCAAGAGCGGGCGTCGAAGATAACCGATGAAGAGATGCGACACTCGTTCCTGGAGAACGTGGCCGCTCATCGGGAGATTGCGAGTCATTATTCAGGGAGGGAGTGGATATGAAGTACGGAGTCTGCAATTGGATCTTTGGAGATGAGCCGCTGGCCGAGACTGCGGCCCGCTTAGCTGGCTTCGGCTACGACGGGTTGGAGCTGAAGGGCGATCTGGAGCTTTACGATCCCGCCGAGGTCAGAGCCGTCCTGGACGGCCACGGGCTGGCGGTGCTTTCTCTGACCCCAGGCGACGTGGACCTGCCGCACCCCGACGCCGAGGTGAGGGCCAAGTCGGTGGATTATTACCTGCGCCTGCTGGACTTCGCCGCTGAGGTAGGAGCGCCCATTGTGGGATGCCACGGAGAGGTGGGGCGTATCCGGCCAGTGACCAC
>JACNHM010000113.1:1603-3840 GCA_014383605.1 Chloroflexota bacterium | reverse complement strand
CTACCAATCTACCAACGTACCAACCTACCAATCTACCAATCTACCAACCTACCAATCTACCAACGTACCAACCTACCAATCTACCACCGTACCAACCTACCGCGTGCGAGTGCGCAAGAAAGCCCGCTACGTGGATACGGACAAGTGCGTCGGCTGCGGGCTGTGCGCCGCCGCCTGCCGCCTGCATGGCCGGGTACCCAGTACCTTCGACGCCGGCGTGGGCCAGCGGGCCGCCATCTACGTGCCCTTCCCCCAGGCCGTGCCCCTCAAGTACACCGTGGATCCGCAGGCCTGCCTCTTTCTGACGCGGGGCCGCTGTGGAAAGACCTTCCTCTGCAAGGACGCCTGCCCCGCCGACGCCATTGATTTCGATCAGCAGGATGAGTTCGTGGACCTGGACGCCGCAGCCATCATCGTCGCCACCGGCTTCGATCCCTTCGACGCCACGGAGATGCCCGAATTCGGCTACGGCCAATACCCTGAAGTCATGTCCGGGCTGGAATTCGAGCGGTTGGTGTCCGCTTCCGGCCCCACGGCGGGCAAGATCACGCGCCACGGCAAGGAGCCGCAAGAGGTCGTCTTCATCCAGTGTGTCGGCTCCCGCGATGCGCAGCACGGCCACGCCTACTGCTCGCGCGTCTGCTGCATGTACACGGCCAAGCAAGCGCACCTGGTCTGCGAGAAGCTGCCCGACGCCCAGGTGACCATTTTCTACATGGACGTGCGCGCCTTCGGCAAGGGGTTCGAGGAGTTCTACGACCGCGTGCGGCGCGAAGGCGTCATCTACCGCCGCGGCAACCCCTCGGAGATCATCCGCCGCGGCGACAAGCTGGTCGTGCGCGCCGAGGACACGCTGCTGGGCGAGCCGGTGGAGGTGGAGGCCGACCTGGTGGTGCTGGCCATCGGCATCCAGCCCCGCGCCGACGCCGCGCAAGTGGCCGACCTGCTGAACCTGGCCCGTTCTGACGATGGCTTCCTCCAGGAAGCGCATCCCAAGCTGCGGCCGGTGGACACCAAGATGGACGGCATCTATCTGGCTGGCTGCTGCCAGAGCCCCAAGGACATCCCGGACACGGTAGCGCAGGCCAAGGCGGCAGCCGCCGCAGCCATGATTCGGTTGGCGAAAGCGGGATGATTGCATTCGGGGGACTGGATGAAGCAGGCTCGCTGACTGGGCCAACAGCCTGGTTCAGCATGGCTTTGGTGGTGACAAAGCAACCAGAAGGGTTACGGAGTATCGTGCCGCGTGCAGCACTTCGTTCCGGAAAGCGCATTCGACGCCAGCGCAAGCGACCGCCAGAATTGAAATGGAACAATGCGAGTTTGCGGATCAGAAGAGCAGTTCTATCTAGCTTGGCTGGAGCTGACGTCGAGATCTTCGCTCTCACAATCCGGAAAGAAGGGCGGAGAATCGCTGACACGCCGCTCAACTATATCGTCATCGCTTGCGAACTCCTACACCTCTGCTGGCATGCGTACCCAGACATGGCCTTAGCCGTGGATAGGCATTTCACCTCGCCAGCACAGCGAGCAATCGTGGATACCTTGATTCACAGACACTGGCCGGAACAGGGGACATTGACCATCGCACACGTTGACAGCCAGAACAACTTTCTGGTGCAACTGGCCGACTTCGTGGCTGGCAGTGTGTACGGACGCTATAAGCATGGCGATGAAAGCTACCGGCTTTTGGAAGGGAGAATAGGAGTCGAACTGGTGGAGAGTTGGGCACGTGTGAAACGCAAGTGGTTGGAAGAGGCGAAATAAAAAAAGACGGAACTCCCAGGCTGGCACGCTCCGAACACAAAGGCCGGGGAGAGTGGATCAACCACCTTCCTACCACACCTGGACTTACGTTCCGGCTTTCGTCCAGATTATAGCACAAGTTGAGAAAAGAGTCAAAACTGGATGTCAGGGGTGACTGAATCCCATCAAGCCCTTCAGCCCCATCAGACCCTTGAAATCCACCCAAACCGAAGCCGCAGAACTCTCTGACAATTGGAGACACGGATATGCAAATCCAAGCTCGTCAATTCGCCCGCCAATACGATCTGTACGGCTGCATCCAGTGTGGCAAGTGCACCGGCGGCTGCCCGATGACGCTCAAGACGCAGCTCAACATCCGCCGCCTCATCTACCAGACCCTGGTCGCCGGCCGCAGCTTCGACCTGTCGGGCATCGAGGTGCTCTGGGACTGCACCACCTGCAACACCTGCACCGCCCGCTGCCCCAAGGAC
>JACNHM010000113.1:0-1248 GCA_014383605.1 Chloroflexota bacterium | reverse complement strand
CTGGGGGAAGAGGAGCAGTGCTGCGGCAGCGAGGTGCGGCGGCTGGGCGAGGGCGGGCTGTTCGAGATGCTGACCGAGGACAACCTGGCGCTGTTCGAGGAGATGGGCATCCACCGTCTGGTCACCGTCTCGCCGCACTGCTTCAACGTCTTCCGCAACGACTACCCGCGCAACGGCTGGCAGCTGGAACCGCAGCACTACACCCAGGTCGTGGCCGACCTCATCGAAAGCGGCAAGCTCACTTTCTCCGGCAAGTTGGACGCCGTGGTCACCTACCACGACCCCTGCTATCTGGGCAAGCACAACGGTATCTTCGACCCGCCGCGGGCCATCCTGCGCAGCATCCCCGGCCTGGAACTGGTGGAGATGGATCGCTCCCGCGAGCGCAGCCTGTGCTGCGAGGGCGGCGGCGGGCGCATGTGGCTGGAGGGGACGAACCGCGAGGAGAAGCTGGCCGGCCGCCGCGTGCAGGAGGCGCTGGAGACCGGCGCGCAGATCCTGGCCACCGCCTGCCCCTTCTGCGTGCTCACCCTGGAAGAGGCGGTCAAGCTGGCCGGGCTGGAAGATCAGATCCAGGTGAAGGAAATCATGGAGCTGGTGGCGGAAGTGCTGTAGGAAGTCAGTGATCAGTGACCAGTGATCAGGTATCAGGGCGCAAGATGCAGGATGCAAGAGGCAGGATGCTTGCTTCTTGCCTCTTGCCTCTTGCTTCTTGTTTCCTGATCACTTCGTGGAGTGAAAAGTGGCTCGTACACGTAGAGTTGGCGTCTATATTTGCCACTGCGGCATCAACATCAGCCACACGGTGGACGTGGCGGCGCTGGCCGAGTACGCCGGCGGCTTGCCGCACGTGGCCGTGGCCCGCCACTACACCTACATGTGCTCTGACCCCGGCCAGAACCTCATCAAGGAGGACATCGAAGAACTGGGCCTGACCAACGTGGTCGTGGCCGCCTGCTCGCCGCTGATGCACGAGCCCACCTTCCGCACCGCCTGCCAGGAGAAGGGCCTCAACCCCTACCAGTTCGAGATGGCCAATATCCGGGAACAGTGCGCCTGGGTGCACGCAGCCGGGCCGGTGACCACGGAAAAAGCCCGCCAACTGGTAGCCAGCGCGGTGGCCAAGGCCATCCTGCTGGAGCCGCTGACCGAGCGGCAGGCCGACGTGGTTCCGGCAGCGCTGGTCATCGGCGGCGGCGTGGCCGGCATCCACGCCGCGCTGGACATCGCCGACGCCGGCTTCCAGGT
>JACNHM010000116.1 GCA_014383605.1 Chloroflexota bacterium | reverse complement strand
GTCCCCCGGCCGGAGCCTGCCGAGACGCCCCAGCCCACGCCCATTGCGCTTGACCTGGGTGACCAGTTCAGCTTCTCCGTCTGCGGCGACAGCCGTGATGGGGATGCCATCTACCGCCGCGTGCTGGACGCCGTGCAGGCCGACGGCAGCCAATTCCTCGTGCACCTGGGGGACATCGTCTCCCGCGGCCGGGAGAGCGAATGGCTGGCCTGGCGGGAGCTGATGGCCGCTTTCACGCTGCCCTTCTTCCCCGTGCCGGGCAACCACGATTCGCCCGACGGCCTGCTGGACGAGTACCTGCGGTACAGCGGCGCGCCGGCCCAGCGTTACTCGCTCGACGTCGGCCCCCTGCACCTGGTCATGCTGGACAGCTACAGCGGCGCCATTTTCCCCAGCACGCTGCAGTGGCTGGAGGAGGACCTGGCCAGCACCGCGCAGCCCATCAAAATGCTCTTCTTCCACCATCCGCCCTTCGACCCCGACGGCACCGACCACATCCTGCAGATGGGCAACAGCGAAGTGATGAACCTGGCCGAGACGTACGCGGTGGACTACGTGATCACCGCTCACATCCACGCCTACGCGGAAGAGGAACGCAACGGCGTGCAGTACATCGTCACCGGCGGCTGCGGCGCGCCGCTCTACGCCGGGGAGCATCCGGAGGGCGGGTTCTACCACTACGTGCGGGTGCGCGTGGACGGCAGCGACGTGAGCACGGAAGTGGTGCCCATCGAGCCATGAGCGAGAGCGTCCGGGAAACCGGGCAGCCTTGCGAAGGTTCCGAACCTTCGCAAGGCTTTGATCTGAGTGAGGAACGCCGCGGGCTGCTCTACGTCAGCCTGGCCGTCCTGTTCTTCGCCACCAGCCCGGTGCTGACCCGCTGGGCGGCGCCCCTGTCGCCCTACGAGATCGCCACCGGCCGCTTGGGCGTGGCCGCGCTGGGCATCCTGGCCCTGATGGCCCTGCGGCGCGAGCGCTTGCGCGTGGCCCGGGCCGACCTGCCTCGCTTCATCGTCTTCGGCCTCATCGCTGCCGTGCACTTCTTGTGCTACATCGCCAGCCTCAGCTTCACCACCATCGCCCATTCGCTGTCCATCGTCTACACGGCGCCGATCTTCGTCACCCTCTTCTCGGCGCTGTTCTTGAAGGAACCCATCCCCCGCCGCAAGTGGGGCGGCGTGCTGGTGGCCGTGGCCGGTGTGGCCATACTGGCCGGCTTCGAGCCGCGCATGACCCGCGCCATGCTCTGGGGCGATCTGCTGGCGCTGGGTTCGGCGGTCACCTTCGGCCTCTACTCCGTGGCCGGGCGCTCGCAGCGGACGCACTACCCGCTGTTCACCTACGCCGCCACCGTCTACGGCCTGGCGGCGCTGTGGATGCTGCCCATCGCCGTGGCCAACTTCACGCCATCCGGCTACACGCTGCTGCCGGTGCTCAACGTCATCGGCCTGGGCATCCTGCCGCTGGGCTTCGGCCACACCCTCTACAACGCCGCCCTGCGGCGCACGCACGCCACGTACGTCAACCTCATCGCCACGCAGGAGGTGACCGGCGGCATCCTGCTGGGCATCCTGCTGCTGGGGGAAATGCCGGGGATCAACGAAATCATCGGCGTCGTGGTGACGCTGGCTGGCATCGCCCTCGTCGTGCTGTAGCTTCTGTGACAAAGGGACAAGGAGACGGGGAGGCAAGGTGCAACTCTCCTTGTCTCCCCGTCTCCCCCTCTGCTTGCTCATCATCCCCGCAGCGGCTGGGATTTGCCGCATCCGGAGCCTATTCGATTACGACCAGGACCTGTCCCAGCTCCACGTCGTCGCCCGGAGCCACGGCGACCTGCTGCACCACGCCGCCGCGGTCGGCGCACAGCTCGTTCTCCATTTTCATGGCCTCCAGGATCACGGCCACGTCGCCTTCTTCAACCTCATCCCCCTCGGCCACGAAGACGCGGATCACCTTGCCCGGCATGATGGCCTTGATCACGCCCGCGCCTTCGGCGACTTCGCGCACCGGCGCTGCCGAAACCGCGGTCGGCGCTGCGCTTCTCACTGGCCCCAGCCCCTCAAAGGCCACGGTGTGCGGGATGCCGTTGACCTCCGCCGTGTCGCCCGCCAGCGTCACCTCGTACAGTGTGCCGTCCACGGTCACTCCCCCGCCCTCGAAGCCCACGACGAAGGGCACGCCGTTGACTAGCACGGTGTTGCCGTGCATCTCGACGCGGTATTCGCTGCCGTCCAGCGTGATGGTGAACTCCCTGTCCATGTCTCGCGTCCTTTCGGGAAGGTGCAACGCACTTGGCAAGTGCGTTGCACCTTGGGGTGCGTGTTCAGCGCATGCCGCCGGCGCCGTCAATGAGGCCCTGCCAACGCGCCGCCTGCGGCCGCCCGCTCATCTTCCAGGGCGAGAAAGCCATCTCCGGCCGGATCTCCGGTTCGATGACTTCCAGTTGGCAGGCCTGTTGCTCGCGCACCAGGGGGGCGATGGCGGCGACGATGGCCTCCCTGCCGCCCGTGTCGCGGGCCCGCCGCTCCAGGAAGGGCCGCGCCACCTGAGGGAAGAGAGCGTAGGAGAGGACGTCCTCCTCGCTGCGGGCCAGGTCGCCGATCTCCTGTCGGGCCTTCTCCATGCCCGGCGGGATGAGGTCGGCGGGGCGGCAGTCAATGGGCTGCTCGTCGCCAATGGCCAGCCGCTGGATCTCCGGGTCAATGGGAGCAGGAGGGCGGCCGTAGTAGCCGCGGATGTAGCTCTTCACCTCTTCAGGGATCATCTTGTAGCGCTCGCCCAGCAGCACGTTCAGCGTGGCCTGGGTGCCCACGATCTGGCTGGAAGGCGTGACCAGCGGTGGGAAGCCCATCTCCTCGCGCACGCGGGGCACCTCGACCAGCACCTCTTCGTAGCGGTCCTCCGCCCCCTGCTCCCGCAGTTGCGACATCAGGTTGGACAGCATGCCGCCGGGGATCTGGTACTGCAAGACCCGCACGTCCACGCCCATCATGCCGCTTTCGAACCGGGCGTACTTCTTGCGCACCTCGCCGAAGTAGCCGCTGATCTCGGCCAGCAGGTTGAGGTCCAGGCCCGTGTCCCGCGGCGTGCCCTGCAGGATGCTGACGATGGTCTCCGTGGGCGGCTGCGAGGTGATCAGCGCCAGGGAGGAGATGGCCGTGTCCACGATGTCCACACCCGCCTCCACGGCTTTGAGGATGGCTGCCGTGCCCATGCCGCTGGTGTAGTGAGTGTGCAACTGGATGGGCAGGTCAATCGCCGCCTTGAGTTGGCCCACCAGCTCGTAGGCGGCGTAGGGCGAGATCATGCCGGCCATGTCCTTGATGCAGATGGTATCGGCGCCCAGGTCGCGCAGCTGGCGGGCCATGGCCACGTAGCTGGGGATGTCGTGCACGGGGCTGAGGGTGTAGCAGATGGCCCCCTGCACGTGCGCGCCCTCCCGCTTGACCACCTCCATGGCCTTGCGCATGTTGCGCACGTCGTTGACGGCGTCGAAGATGCGGAAGACGTCAATGCCGTTTTCATGCGCCTTGACCACGAAGCGTTCCAGGACGTCGTCGGGGTAATGTTTGTAGCCGACGACGTTCTGGCCACGCAGCAGCATCTGGAAGGGCGTGCGGGGCATTTTGGCCTTCAGGCGGCGGATGCGCTCCCAGGGGTCTTCGTTGAGGAAGCGCATGGCCGAATCGAAGGTCGCCCCGCCCCACATCTCCACCGACCAGTAGCCCACCTGGTCGAGCTTCTCGGCGATGGGCAGCATATCGTCGGTGCGCATGCGCGTGGCCAGCAGGGACTGGTGGGCGTCTCTCAGGATGGTATCACAGACACGAACGGGTTGTGTTT
>JACNHM010000117.1 GCA_014383605.1 Chloroflexota bacterium | reverse complement strand
CTGACTTTGAGTTCGGCGAATGGACAACGCGCTCTGCTTGGGAGATGGTTTCCGCGTAAGATTCCACAGATGGTCATTAAGCGGAAAGAATTCCGTATAATCAGTAGATTGTGCCAAATGTCGTGTACATCTAAACAGCGGGTACACGCCATTTGGCACAACTGAAGTTAGGCTCATGTAAAGGAGAAAGAGTGCAATGGAGAAAGGTGCAGGAGAGAGCATTCGACAGATCTTCGAGCAACTCGATGCTTGGCGACACCTTCCGGCCTATAGGCTTGAGCCACGGGCCGACGTGTTCTTCGGGCTCTACATGCAGCGGGTTGTCGAGAAACGCGTAGATCGTGACCTGCATCCGGTGATGATCCCGGAGCTACCGCTGCGCAGGGGCACTCTGTTCGGAGAGCAGGTGAAGGGGCGGAACGCTTCTGTGAAGGTAGACTACGCTCTGTTCACGCAGCAATGCGACGCTGTATTCTTGGTCGAGTTGAAGACGGACCAGGCCTCGCGACGTGAGGGACAGGACGCGTATTTGCTTGCCGCCCAGAGCGTTGGCTTGGCGGGAATCATTGACGGTATCCTGAAGATCATCCGTGCCACCAGTGTTCAGTATCGACCGAAGTACCTGCATCTTCTTGCACGATTCGAGGAACTAGGACTGCTCAGAGTGCCTGGGGAGATGTATACGGCGGGTAACACGGATATCCTCTCGTACTTGACGGAAGTGAGCATCACGCTGCCAGTATCCGACCCTCCAATGGAGGTTCTGTACGTTCAACCCCAGTCGGTGGGGGCCAACAACGTGATCGACTTCGAGGAGTTCGCCAAGGGACTGCCGGCCAAGGATCCCGTGGCAGATGTGTTCAGAGAGTACCTGGTTCGTTGGCGCGAGCCGGCTGGTGCAGAACGGCCGCGGCGAGCGACAGGAGACGACGGAGCCTAACCAGCCGTTGGAGCCGACGGTCGGCTGCACCGCCCGCAGCTCAACGGCAGAGCGCTAGGGAACACATAGAGAGAACAGAGCACACAGCAAACTGGCACGAACCGCAAACCTTCGCCTTGCGACCATGCTGGATGCACGGCGCAAGGCTTCAGAGGTCTTATCGTTCTAACCAGAAAGGAGGCGCCTAACATTGGGTTGCGTAGGATGTGCTGGATTTGTCATAGGAATGGCGGATGAAACGGATGCGGTCACTTTGCGCCTGAAAGAACCAACCACCATCCCCATCGAGGCCGATAGCATCTGTCCCGACCATTTTGTAGGCCGCAGCCAGGCGGAGATCGAGGCGCTGCCCGCCTTCTACGGCCGGCGGAAGGTGACGCTGGGCGACCTGTTCACGGTGGAGGGTGAGGACTCGGATCAAATCGTCGTCGAAGGTGACCTGCGCCACGTCAAGAAGATCGGACAGCGGATGACGCGAGGGCGCGTCATCGTGCGGGGTGACGTGGGCCTGCACCTGGGGGCCTACATGCGCGGCGGAGAGATCGTGGTGGAGGGCGATGCCGGGGACTGGGCCGGGGCGCACATGCAGGGCGGGCGTATCTGGATCAGAGGCAACGCGGGCCACCTGCTCGGCGCGGCCTACCGGGGCGAGAAACGTGGAATGAACCGTGGGGTGATCGTCGTCGAGGGCGATGCCGGCCAGGAGGTCGGTGCGCAGATGCGCCGGGGGTTGATCGTCGTCCTGGGCAACGCGGGCGACTTCGCCGGAGCGAAGATGATCGCTGGCTCGATCTTCGTCTTCGGCCGCCTCGGCGCGCGGGCTGGAGCGGGGATGAAGCGCGGGACCATCGTTGCCCTGGCTGACCACGAGGAACTGCTGCCCACTTTCCGTTACGACTGTCGCTTTCAACCCACTTTCCTGCGCTACTATCTGCTGCAACTGCAGGCGTGGGGGATGTCTGTGGACGACGAGTATTTTGACGGCTTCTATCGCCGCTATAACGGCGACGTGACGGCTCTAGGCAAGGGGGAGATACTGATTTATGATCAGCGTGAATGAGCGAGCGGCCGACATCTTGCGGCAGATGACGGCCCAGGCCGAAGTGCTGGGCGTGGCGGTGCACATTTTGTCCAACGGTGCCACCGTGATTGACGCCGGCGTCAAAGTGCCAGGAAGTTTCGCGGCGGGCAAGCTGTTCGCCGAGGCCTGCCTGGGCGGACTGGGAGAGGTAGGGTTTGTCCGCTTATCTTACGATGAGTTTTGGTTGCCAGGGGTGAGCGTGCGCGTGGAGCATCCGGCCATCGCCTGCATGGCCGCCCAGTACGCGGGGTGGGCCGTCAAGCGGGGTAAGTTCTTCGCCATGGGCTCCGGGCCAGCGCGGGCTCTCTACGCCGGCGAGGAGCTGTTCGAGCACCTGAGCTATCGCGATCAATCCGAGGTGGGTGTGCTCCTGCTGGAGGGCCGCAAGCTGCCCGACGAAGAAGTCGCTGAATACGTGGCCGGCAAGTGCGGGGTGGACATGGCCAACTTGATGCTGGCCATCGCCCCCACCGCCAGCCTGGTGGGATCGGTGCAGGTGGCGGCGCGGGTGGTGGAGACTGGCTTGCACAAGATGACCGAGCTGGGCTTTGACGTGGAGCAGATCGTGGCCGGCTTCGGCACCTGCCCCCTGGCCCCTGTGGCCTCGGACGACCTGAAGGCCATCGGGCTGACCAACGACGGCGTGCTCTACGGCGGCCAGGCCTACTACGCTGTCCAGGCCACCGATGAGGCTTTGGAGCAGATCATAGACCAGATTCCATCCTCGGCCTCCAGAGATTACGGCAGGCCATTCTACGAGATCTTCCAACAGTACGAGGGGGATTTCTACAAGATTGATCCTCTCCTCTTCAGCCCTGCAGAGGTGATCATCAACAACCTGGCCAGCGGAAAGACCTATCGAGCCGGAGGTCCCAACCTGGAGGTGCTGCGGAGGCTTCTGGAGTGAGAATCGGGATTCTGGGCTCCAGAAGGGGTTGGCACGTGGAGGCCCTGCGACAGGCCCTTGACAGGAGGGGCATCGCTGCCGAGTGTTTCCCCATCACTCATTTCGTGACCAGGATCTCCGATGAGCCTCGTGTCCGCATAGAAGACCAGATATTAGAGAACTACGACGCCATCATCGTGCGGAGCATCCCCGCTGGCTCGCTGGAGCAGATCATCTTCAGGATGGATGTGCTGCACCGCCTGGAGAATCTGGGCGTCAGGGTAGTAAACTCCGCCAGGACCATAGAGAGAACGGTTGACAAATACTACACCTCGGCCCTTTTGGAGGACGCCGGCATCCCCACCCCTCGCACGGTGGTGACGGAACGCTTCGACGAGGCGATGGAAGCTTTTAAGGAGTTGGGCGATGCAGTGGTGAAACCCCTTTTCGGCTCCGAGGGACGAGGGATGGTGAGGGTTTGCGACGAAGATGCGGCCTACAGGGTCTTCAGGGCCCTGGAATTAGGCCGCTATATTTTTTATCTCCAGGAATTCATCCCCCACGCCAATCGGGACATCAGGGCCTTCGTCATTGGGGACGAGGTGGTCGCTGCCATGGTGCGCCAGGCCGACACCTGGAAAACCAACGTGGCCAAGGGAGCGCGAGTGGAGCCCCTGGAGCTGAGTGAGGAACTGAGAGAGCTGAGCCTGAGGGCCGCTGCCGTCCTCGAGACTGGGTACGCCGGGGTAGACATTCTCAAGGCAGAGGGCGGCGGGTACTACGTGACCGAGTTGAACGGCATCCCCGGCTGGAAGGGTTTGCAGAAAACAACCGACGTGGACATAGCCGGGAGGATCGTCGAGCACGTGGTAAAGCTCGTTGGTGATTAGAGGTGGTGATGCGATACCTGGAAGCCGATGAGATAGTGTGGGCTGCT
>JACNHM010000118.1 GCA_014383605.1 Chloroflexota bacterium | reverse complement strand
CACGCTGGTTCTGGTGGCGTGCTTTGGGGTGCTGCTGGTTGCGCTGACGCCGGTCTTTACCATCCGAAGGATCACCCGGATGGACATTCCCTCCACTTTGAGGGTCGTCGAGTAGGGTGGTGAAAATAATTATTTCCCAAAGAAGGAGGTACGTATGTCTGAGAAAATCGCTTTAATGACCCAGGGCTTGACCAAATCCTATGGCAAAGTTCGGGCGCTGCGAGGCGTTGACCTAGAGGTGCAGCGCGGCGAGATCTTTGGCTATCTTGGGCCGAACGGAGCCGGAAAGACCACCACCATCCGCTGTCTGCTGGACCTGATCCGCCCCGACGGCGGCGCCGTGCGGGTGCTCGGTAGAGACCCCCAGACCGACTCCGTCGCTGTGCGCGCTCGCACTGGCTACCTGCCCGGCGAACTACAATTGGATCCCAACATGACGGTCGAAGGCGCGCTACGCTACCTCAATGCCTTGCGTGGGAACAAGGCGGATTGGGGCTTCGTGCGCCAGCTCACCGAGCGCCTCGATCTCGCTCTCAAGCCCGCTATCAAGAACCTCTCGCATGGCAACAAGCAGAAGGTCGGCATTGTGCAGGCTCTGATGCACCGCCCAGAGTTGCTCCTGCTGGACGAGCCGACGCTTGGCCTGGATCCGCTGATGCAGCATGAAGTATTGCACCTGATCACCGAGGCAAAGGAGAATGGCGCCACCGTCTTCTTCTCTTCCCACATCATGAGCGAGGTGGAAGCAGTAGCGGAGCGCGTGGCTATCATTCGGGAGGGTGTGATCGTGGAGGTGGCTGAGACAGCCTCGCTCATCAACCGAGCTCTGCACCGTGCCAGAATCCGCTTCCAGCAACTGGTGGACATCACCCCGCTGGCGAACGTGCCTGGCGTGACGGTGCTATCGCAGGACGATGGCGCGAGCGTGCTGCTGGAAGTGGAAGGGGAGATGGACGGCCTCATCAAGGCCCTGGCTACCTTCCCGGTGAGCGCCTTTGAGACCGAACGCCCCTCGCTGGAGGAGATTTTCCTGGCTTACTACGAAGGTGATCGAAAGGAGGTCAAGTAAAATGACGACGATTTTTCGCTATACACTGCGTCGTTTCCGGGGCCAGATCCTCGGTTGGGGCATTGCCCTTGCCCTGCTGGGCGTGTTGCTCATTTCGATGTACGACTCGTTCGCCGGGGAGCAGGAGCAGCTTACGGAACTGCTAGCGCTCTATCCGCCCGAGATATCCGCGTTCCTCGGCGACCTAAGCACCTTTGGCACGCCGGAAGGATGGGTCTCCCTGGAATTCTTTTCCTACATGCCGCTCATCCTGGGCATTTTCGGAGTGCTGATGGGCAGCGGTCTGCTGGTAAGCGACGAGGAGAGCGGTACATTGGATCTGATAATGGCCCATCCTGTGAGCCGCACGGCGCTTTTCATGGGCCGACTGCTGGCCTTTGTCACTGCTACCGTCGCCATCCTGGCCATAGCCTGGCTGGGCCTCGTCATTCCCATGAATTGGTCTTCGGTGGACATCGGCTGGGGCAGAATGTGGCTGCCCCTGCTATCGCTGCTGGCACAGTTGCTGGTGTTTGGCACGATATCGCTGCTGCTGAGCATGCTCCTCCCCTCGCGCCGCATGGCGGCCACGACGGGTGGCCTGCTGCTGGTGGCCAGCTTCTTCATCACCGGCCTGGCGAAAATCAACGAGAACCTGAAGCCCGTCGCCAAGCTGTCCCCGCTCAACTACTACCAGGCTCAAGATGCCTTCCAAGGGCTAAACGGTGCGTGGATCGCTGGTCTGCTTGGCTCAGCAGTGGTTTTCGCCGCCCTGGCCTGGTGGCGCTTCCAGCGGCGCGACATCCGCGTGGGCGGGGAGGGCGGCTGGAGGTTGCCTTCACTGCCCTTCCGCCGCAGGGTGGGGAGTGAGGCATAAAAGAAAACAGGCGGCAGCTATGAACGAAAGCACAGTCACCAAGCAACCGACTGAGAAGCCCGACCTCAGGCGCGGCGTCGTAAAGCGGATGAAGCAGGTCCTCTTCCAAACAGCATTTCTGGTGGCGATACCATTGGTCTCGGCAGGCCGCCTGGACTGGGTGTGGCCGTGGGCCTATCTCGGCGTGGGCATAGGTATTTTAGCCATTAACGCGCTTGTCCTATCCCCAGAGTTGATAGCAGAGCGCGGCCAGCCCAGGGAGAACGTCAAAGACTGGGACAAAGTGCTCACCTCTCTCATAGCTTTCCCAATATTGGCCCTGCTGATCGTGGCCGGACTTGATGAGCGCTTTGGGTGGTCGCCCGAAATGGCTGTGGCGATCCATCTCATCGGGCTGGCTTTCATTGCAGTGGGGCAGGGCTTGTTCACCTGGGCGATGGCGTCGAATATATTCTTCTCAACCGCCGTCCGCATCCAGAATGACCGCGACCAGACCGTCTCCTCTGGCGGCCCCTACCGGTATGTGCGCCATCCGGGCTACGTCGGCATGATCGTGAGCTTGCTCGCAACCGCCCTCGCATTCGGCTCGCTCTGGGCCCTCATCCCAGCGGGGCTTGCGTCGTGTCTTCTCGTCGTCCGCACGGCGTTGGAGGACAAGACCTTGCTGGAGGAACTCGACGGCTACGGAGAGTATGCTGCGCAGACACGCTACCGGCTGCTGCCGGGCGTCTGGTAGATGGGAGGGAACAAAGTGACCACCAATGAATCCAGCACCAACGTGGTTGTGAAATGGATCAAGCAGACTGCTATATTCACGCTAATCTTTGGAGCAAGCCTGTTCATCTCTTCAGGCGAATGGGGCTGGACGATGGCCTGGGTCTATCTAGGCGTGTTCGTGGCTGGCCAAGCCATCGTCGGGCTCGTGCTGGTGCCTGGCAACCCAGAGCTGGCTGCCGAACGCGCCCAGTTCAGACGGGATGCTCCCTACAACTGGGACAGGCCGCTCACCGGCATCGTCAGCCTGTTTGGCCCGCTGGCCACGTTGATCGTGGCCGGGCTGGATGTGCGCTTCAGGGGGGCGCTGCAAATCTCGCTCATGGTTCGGCTCGCAGCGATGGCTGTAGTGGTGACGGGGAGCCTTCTGGGCGCCTGGGCGATGGCAGCGAACAGATATTTCTATGGCTTTGTCCGCATTGAGACAGAACGGGGTCACACCGTCGCCACTGGCGGGCCATACCGAATTGTGCGCCATCCGGGCTATGCCGGCGGAGTCCTTTTCGATCTGGCGACGCCGCTGGCGCTCGGCTCGCTGTGGGCGCTCATTCCGGCAGGGCTTACGACGTGCGCTATCATTCTCCGCACCGCGCTTGAGGATCGGACGCTACAAGACGAACTCGACGGCTACAAAGACTACGCCCAGCGGGTGCGCTATCGCCTGCTGCCAGGTGTGTGGTAATCGAAGGCAACCGCAAGGCGGGGCGTTTCTTGAAGGAGATGTTGGAGAGGATATAAGTGTAGAGGCGGCGCCTCGCCGCCATTCTATACCCACAGGAAAGCCCCTGACAGCGCCTTTGCTGTCAGGGGCTTTCCTGTGCAGGACTGCTCCGTAGCCCACCCTTATCATCTTGAGATCTCCCGGAAAGTCCTTGAAAATGCTCTCAGCCCCCGTCCCCGGGGGCGTCGCCAGCGAAGTCACCCTGCAAAAGCCGCCCCGGGGACGGGGCTCCGAGCACTTTCCGGGAGATCTCTCTTTGCCCAGATGTGATGTTAGGGTGCGTTGTAGCACTTTGCCCTCCGACTGGGCACAGCCAGAGGGCAAGTGTGGCTAAAACTTTTGAGCGAGGATGCCGGAGCAACTCAGTCTACTTGCGCCAGATCTCCAAAGGGCGCACGTAGAGAGAGCCGATCAGAGCACCGTAACC
>JACNHM010000119.1:2566-3863 GCA_014383605.1 Chloroflexota bacterium | reverse complement strand
GCGTCTGGGCGTCCTTCAGATCCGGCGTGTCAAACCCCTCGCTGAACCAGCCGTACACCGTAGCCAGCATCTCGCGAGCTTCTGCTGACCGACCTTGTTGCTGCCACAGCCGGCATAGGCTCATGGTCGCCCGCAGTTCCCACGACTTGGCCTGCTGCCGGCGGGCCACTGCGATGGCCTGGCGGTAGCAATCTTCGGCCTGGACTTCGCCGTCGCCGGCCCTGAGAAGCAACTCTCCTTTGAGCCGGCGCAGTTCCGCTTCAAGCAAACGCTCCTCGGTCTTCCCCATCAGAGCAAGCGCCTCGTCCAGTACGCTCAACCCCTGGTGCAATTGTCCGGCCTGCCCGTACGCCTCGACCAAAGGAATGACCTGAAACGAACGGCCGCTCACCGCGCCCATGGCTTCCCAGGCAGCCATGCCTTCGCACATGAGCGCGATCCCCTCCTCGACCTGCCCCTGCATAGCCTGTCCCCATCCCTGGAAAACCATCGCCCATGCTTGCATCCCCGTTACCTCTTCCCCGCCCGTGAGCTGCCACAGCGAATCTATGGCCTCCTGGGCGGCCAGGGCCTCGCGGCGCAGCAACCGGAGACCACAATCAGCGAAGGCCAGGACGAAGCCCAAGGTGAAAGGGTGATCCAACTCTTGCGCCAGCGCCAACGCCTCCTGGCTCCGCTCCAGGGCCTGATCCGGATAACCCAGGGCCCACAGCACCCAGGCCAGCCAGCTCAGGCAGGCCCCTCCCATGTCTGGTCCGGTGAGAGCAATCAACGAACGATGCCGTCGGGAGTCGTGCAGGGCAATTGCCTGCTCCAGGTGTTTTCGGGCCGGAGCGAGTTCCCCGCAGAAGAAGCGGGTTTCCCCCAGCGTCCAGTGGGCCAGCGCAATTTGCCGTGGATCCTGGGTGCGCTGAACCAGGCTGAGCATCTGCTCCCCCAGCTCGAGAGATTTGCGGTGCTCTCCCTGGGCTCTGCTCAGGTCTGCCAGCAGGAACAGCGCACCCAGGAATTGAGCGGTTCCCCCGATTTGCTGACACAGCTCGAAAGCCCGTTCGCAGGCTCTGGCCCGCTCCGGCGCTCCCCAACCTCGCGCTGCCAGCAATGGCCCACCCAGGGCAAGCTGCAGCGCCAGTTCCTGTTCGCCCCGTGCGGACGTGTCCGGCAGGGTCTGGAGCAGCGCCAGCCCCCGGGTGAAGAGGGCGATGGCTTCCTCGTGGGCGGAGAGCTGGACAGCCCGGTTCCCCGCCTGGAGCAGGTAATCCACGGCTTTGGGAATCATCCCCGCCGCCTCGAAGTG
>JACNHM010000119.1:0-1739 GCA_014383605.1 Chloroflexota bacterium | reverse complement strand
CTATCGGCCCACTGCAGGTCGTCCAGCACCAGGATCAACGGGTTCCGGCGCGCCAGGGTCTGCAACACCTGGGTAACCTGCTCGAACAAATCCGCCTGCGGCGAGTCTGCCAGGTCAGCCCTGGCCTCCTTGCGTTTCGCCAGTTCTTCCAGCCGGGTCCGCCAGGCGGCGTCCCCAGGGGCAAACGCCTCGGCGCGCAGTGCCAGAGCCTCCCCCGGCAGGAAGCGATCAATCAGGTCTAGCCCCTCGTTCGCCAGTGCCTGCACTGCATCGGGGAATACAGCCCACAGGCGGCGGGCGTGCTCGGCCGTGATGGCCCCGCTCGCCCGTCTGGCCTCAATGTCGCCAGTGAGCATCTGCAGCACCTCGCGAAAGGGTAAGTACGGGTCGCCGATGCCGGCGTGGGCGTTGCACTTCCCGCCGGCTACAATCAGGTTTCTGTGCGCCGCCATCGCCCGCCGGGCGAACTCGCCAATCAACACGGTCTTGCCGCTGCCCGCATCGCCGGTGACGAAGGCCACTCGGCCCTGGCCGGCCAGCGCCAGGTCAAGGAAGCTGTTCAGTTTTGCCAGTTCCCGCGCCCGAGCAACAAATGGTGCAGGGGTGCTGGGGAGCGGGGGAGCGGGGGTGGCAATCACTCCTCCGCTCAAGAGGCCGTCGCGAATTTGCTCGTACAGCGCGGTGGTCTCGTTCGACGGCTCAACCCCCAGTTCCTCGGCCAGCAGGCGCCGACAGGTCTCATACTGGGCCAGGGCGGCGCTGCGCCGGCCGCTCAGCGCCAGCAGGCGCATCAATTGCCGGTGGGCTTCCTCGTCCCAGGGCTCCAGGGCCAGTAGTCGCCGGGCGTACGGTTCGGCTCGCTTGTACTCGCCGCGCGCCGCGTGGATTTGGGTCAGGCGGTGGAGCGCAGACAACATCTGCCGGTCAATGTGCTCCTGCTTGAAAAGCAGCCACTCCTCGAACAGGGGGCTGTCTCCGAGGGAGAATCCCTCCATGAAGCGGCCGCGGTACAAAGCGATTGCGGATTGCAGATCTTTCTGGTCGGCGACTGATCGTTGGGTCTCGGCGACCTGCTCTTCAAAGGCAGCGATGTCGAGCCAGTGGTCGCTGGCGGTGTTAAACTGGAGGGTTTCGCGGCTGGTGAGCAAAAAAGGGGGCGTCGCCTCGTGGTCGCCGATGGCCCGGCGCAGGTGGTAGAGGGCATAGCGCAGGTTGCTGAGGGCCAGGGGATCGGGCTGCTCGGGCCACAGGAGGCCGGCCAACCTCTCCCGGCGGTGTGGTCGGTCGGCTTCCACGGCCAGGTAGGCCAGCAATGCCCGAACGTGATCGTACTTGAAGCTGGTCACCGGTTCCCCATCCAGCGTCGCCCGGAAAGGCCCCAGCAGATACATTGACAGGCGTGCCATCGTTCCTCCTCGGGGAAGCTAAGCGCAATCCAGATCGTCCCTATTATACCCCGACGCAGACAAATACTCAAGTTGCATCTTTTCATCCACGTTCTATCCACGTTGGTTTGGTATAATGTCTCCAGTATATGACAGCGAATCGGAGGATGAATCGAATCGTTCGTCTCATCCTGAGATTCGATATCAGATGTCTTTCATAATTGACTTGTTGGGAGCAGCTATGACTGACCAACAACCAGGCTACCTGGCATACATGTTGCGCCTCTGGGAGGCGCGCGCCGGCGGCGAACAGGTCTGGCGGGCCTCTCTGGAAAGCCCCCACACCGGCGAGCG